>CAYGFN010000100.1:0-1504 GCA_964349145.1 uncultured Candidatus Saccharibacteria bacterium | reverse complement strand
ATCCAAGACGGAGAAGGCGAAGACCCCGCGCGAACGCGCCGAGGCTGCGGCCACGTCGCTCGCCAAGAAGGCGCAGGAGAAGGGCGTGAAGCGTGTGGTTTTTGATCGCGGCGGATTTCAGTACGTCGGCACTATTAAAGCGTTTGCAGATGCGGTACGCGCAGCAGGCTTAGAGTTCTAATAATTATTTATGGCTGACAACGAAACACAGAAGACCGATACGGAGAGCACGGAGACAAACGTGGCTGCTGAAAGCGCGCCTGCGCAAGCTCGTCCCGCACGTGGTCGTGGAGGTGATCGCCGCGGAGGGGGTGCCGGCCGAGGCGGACCGCGCCGTGGTGGCCCGCGCGATGATCGCGCACGTTCCGAATTCGCACAGAAAATGATTGGTATCCGTCGCGTCGCGCGCGTCATGGCAGGAGGCCGTCGCTTCAATTTCTCCGCAGCAATCGTGATTGGCGACAAGAAGGGCCGCGTCGGTGTGGGTGTCGGCAAGGCGGCGGACACGCAGCTCGCTATCGAGAAGGCCACGCGTCATGCCAAGCGCAACATGATTAATTTGAATCTCACCAAGAATCGTTCGATTCCGCACAATGTTGAATCCAAGTACTGTGCATCTGTCGTCGAGATTCGTCCGAGCCCGGGTCGCGGATTGGTCGCAGGCTCATCGGTCCGCTCCGTGCTCGAAATGGCAGGGGTGACAGACGTCACGGCGAAGCTCATTTCTCGTTCGAAGAATCCCATCAACAACGCACGCGCCGCTGTCGAAGCGCTCAAGAAGATCCCGCAGATAAAATAGTATGGCCTCACTTCACACACTTGTCAGAGAGGGAAAGCGTGGGTACCGCCGTGTCGGTCGCGGGCAGGGCTCGTCGCGCGGCAAGCAATCCGGTCGTGGCGGTAAAGGCCAGACGGCTCGTGCAGGTCACAAGATTCGCCCGGCCTTTCGCGATATCTTGAAGAAGCTTCCGAAGCGCCGTGGCTACGGCAAAAACCGTGGTCGCACGGTTGACTCTACTATTCCGGATGCGGTCGCGCTTTCGCTCACGCGTCTCGAACAGCTCTTCCCGCTGGGTGGGGAAGTGACGCTCGCAAACCTCCGCGAGAAGGGGGTCATCGGTAGGAAGCGCGTCCCCGTCAAGATAGTTGCCGGCCTGCCCGGCCAGGGCGAGACCTCGAAGAAATTTGCTATCAATGGCTGCAGCGTCTCATCTTCTGCGCGCACAATCATCGAGAAGGCTGGCGGCTCTGTCGGTCCGGTGCACAGCTCGGTGGTCGTCAAGGTCAAGAAGGTCGCAAAGCCAAAGAAAGTGAAGCCTGTCCGGCCAGGGAAAGTAGAGGAGAAAGTTGAAAGCAAAACCGAATAGCCTATGTGGGAAATTTTCACCAGAAAAGTAAAGCTCGTCTTCTCGGATGAGACCCTGCGAAGACGCATCCTTTTTGTACTCGGAGCGCTCGTCGTCTTCCGTGTGCTCGCAGTCATTCCTGTCCCGGGCATCAATGC
>CAYGFN010000099.1:0-1510 GCA_964349145.1 uncultured Candidatus Saccharibacteria bacterium | reverse complement strand
CGTCCATTGTGCCGTTGGCGACAATCTGGCCTTTATTGATGATTGCTACGTGCGAGGCAAGTTGTTCGGCTTCCTCAAGGTAGTGTGTGGTAAGGAGGATGGTCACGCCGGATTTGGTGAGCTGCTTCAAGTAATCCCACATACCGCGACGCAGCTCCACATCGACACCCGCCGTCGGCTCGTCGAGGATGAGAAATTGAGGCTCATGGATGAGGGCGCGCGCGATCATGAGGCGGCGCTTCATGCCGCCGGAGAGCGTCATGCCATTTTGATGCATCTTCTCGCTGAGGCCGAGATCTGTGAGAAGTTTCTCCGCGCGCGGCAGTGCGATATCGCGCGGGATTCCGTAGTAGCCGCCTTGATTGACGAGAATGTCGATGAGCTTTTCAAAGGGATTGAAATTAACCTCCTGCCCGACGAGACCGATCTTGGTCTTCGCAAGTTCTGTCTCCGAGTCAATATCGTGTCCGTACACTTTGACCGTGCCGGCCGATTTATTCACGAGACCGCAGGTGATGCCGATGATGGTTGTCTTGCCGGCGCCGTTGGGGCCGAGAAGTGCAAAAAAGTCGCCCTCGGGGACGTTAAGCGATACCCCATTGAGGGCTTTTGTACCTGTCGCGTAGGTCTTTTCCAATCCTTTGATTTCGAGTGCGAGTGCCATAGGAGAGCTAGCCTAGCATTTCTTTAATGAAGTTAAAGGTATCATCGGGTCCTTCCACGGATTTGGTCGCGATTACGCCGACGACGCTGTAATCATTTTCACCCTCTCCAAGAGCATCACCGACATACAGGCAATCTGTCTTGTCCCATCCCTTGTGTGCGATGAGGCGAGCGACGTTGACCCCCTTGTCTTTGCCGAGAATGGTGAAATTGTATCCTGATGAGCCTGCAGGCACGACCTCAACGCCGACTTCGCGCAGGCGGACAACCTCGACTGAGAGCTTTGCGAGCATCTCCTTGCGGCGAGAGAAATCCGGGTCAAACGCGTCTTTCTTGGCCGCGTCTTCGTGGTAGCCAATCACGCTGTAGCCGATTTGTGCACCACGGTTTTCGACGAGATCGTGCTCGTCTGTGACCGTGATTGCAAAACTCTGCTTGAGGAGCTCAATCAGCCGAAGCGATTCAACCACCTGTGGGTCGCTCAAGCGCTCGCACCAGAGTTCTGTGCCGTCTGTATCTACGGCATGATTACCGCTCTGCGCGAGCATAACGAAAACGTTCCTCGCTGGGCCGACCTGCGCTGCGATGTGCTGGACTGTACCGCCCGTGACGATGATGACGTCCCGCAGCGCGCACAGCATCGAGAAAAGCGGCACATGATCAGCTTTAAGCGGCCGACGACTCGGAGTGAGCGTATTGTCGAGATCGAAAAAGACGTGCTGGGGCATTTTATTTGAGCGGAAGCGGACCCATGTAGTCGTCCTTGCCGATTGCGACGCCATTGGAGCGTACGATGGAGTAGGCGGTAGTGAGATGGAAATAGAAATTGGGCACGAGGTAATTCTGC
>CAYGFN010000098.1:0-1530 GCA_964349145.1 uncultured Candidatus Saccharibacteria bacterium | reverse complement strand
GGAAAGTCGGATCTTCATCGGAGAGTTTCGAGAGTGCGATACCCATTTTCTCCTGATCGGCCTTGGTCTTGGGCTCAACACGCATAGAGACGACCGGCTCAGGGAATACGATGCTCTCAAGGACGATGGGGTGCTCCGCGACGCAGAGTGTGTGACCTATTTTCACTTCTTTGAGGCCGACGGCTGCGGCGATTTCGCCTGCGTAGACTTCTTTTACATCTTCACGCTTGTCTGCCTGGAGGCGCACGATGCGTCCGAGGCGCTCTTTCTTGTTATTCGCTGCATTGTAGATGGTGTCGCCCGCGGCAATCTTGCCCGAGTAGACACGGAAGAACGTGAGTGCACCGACGAACGGATCCGTTTGGAGCTTGAAGACGAGCGCGGAAAACGGCGCTTCGTCGGAAGCTGCACGATCCTCTTCTGCACCGGTATCAGGGTTCACCCCCTTGGCCGCCGGAAGATCGAGTGGCGAGGGGAGGTAATCGACGACAGCATCGAGGACGAGCTGCACGCCTTTGTTTTTCAGCGACGAGCCTGTGAGGACCGGGAAGATTTTGTTGGCAATGACCCCTTTGCGAAGCGTCGCGCGGAGCACCTCGAGAGCAATTTCTTTGCCGTCGAGGAATTCCGCCATGACGGCGTCGTCGCACTCCACGATGCGCTCGACGAGTTCCGCTCGATACTTCTTGGCATCGTCCATCAAATTCGCAGGGATATCGTAGGCAATGACATTCTTGCCCATTTCGCCTTCGAATTTGTACGCCTTCATATTGAGGAGGTCGATGACGCCCTCAAAATTCTCTTCGAGACCGATTGGAATCTGGAGACGCACAGCTTTATTGGAGAGGCGGTCGAGAATAGATGCGTACGACTTCTCAAACGACGCGCCCGTGCGGTCGAGCTTGTTGATGTAGCAGATGCGCGGCACTTCCGCCTCCTCCGCATAGCGCCAGTTAGTTTCCGATTGCGGCTCGACTCCTGCGACACCGTCGAAGACGACGACTGCACCATCGAGTACGCGCATCGAACGCTTCACCTCTGCGGTGAAGTCGATGTGTCCGGGAGTGTCGATGACGTTGAAACGGACTTTCTTCGAGAGGTCGGCGCCCATGTAGCTCGGATTCCAAAAGCAGGTGATGGCCGCGGCGGTAATCGTGATGCCGCGCTCGCGCTCCTGTTCCATCCAGTCGGTAACGGTATTACCCTCGTGCACCTCACCGATTTTGTGGCTCTCCCCTGTGTAGTAGAGAATGCGCTCGGACGTCGTCGTCTTGCCCGCGTCGACGTGGGCGACGATGCCGAAATTTCTCACCTTCTCCAATGGGTAGTCTCTAGCCATAATGATTGTTATTTGTTTATCGGGCCTGCCCCGTTAGATGCGAAGCTATCTAACCGGGGTGCCATAGTATGTATTGTGTTTAAAAAAATATCCGCCGGTCGGCGGAGCCTTGCGGCGCCTGCCTGCCGGCAGGCAGGTGTCAATAATGTAGCCGAAATCGCCTCGCATAGCAAATCGAAGCGCTCTTCAGC
>CAYGFN010000097.1:0-1622 GCA_964349145.1 uncultured Candidatus Saccharibacteria bacterium | reverse complement strand
CTTTTTTGAGAAATGCCATCAGGAATTTCTCGTCGTGCGCTATTTTCATCGCAGAGCCTGAGAGTACGTACGAGGGGCGAACAAGGACAGGATAGCCGAGTTCTTTGGCGCGCTTTTTAGCCGCTGCTGGCGTGGTCACCTCAGTCCAACCCGGCTGATGCACTTCGAGCGTATCGAGAAGCTTCGAAAACACGTGCCTGTCTTCCGCGCGGTTGATGTCTTCGGGCGAGGTGCCAAGAATACGGACGCCGCGCTTATGGAGAGGGAGCGAGAGGTTGTTGGGAATCTGTCCGCCAGCCGAGACGATGATGCCCGCGGGACGTTCGAAATCTTCGATATCGAGCACGCGCTCGAGCGAGAGCTCTTCAAAATACAGACGGTCGGAGACGTCGTAATCAGTCGAAACGGTCTCCGGATTCGAATTGATCATGATGGTGCCAAGCTCCTTTGTCTGCAAAGTCTTCAGAGCCTGTACGCACGACCAATCAAACTCGACCGACGAGCCGATCGAATACGGTCCTGAGCCGAGTACGGCCACGTGATCCCTCGACGGCTTTACGTCGTGCTCACTGCCGTGATACGTCATGTAGAGGTAGTTCGTCTGTGCAGGAAATTCGCCCGCAAGTGTATCTATCTGCTTCACGCACGGGACGATTTTCATCTTCTTGCGTATGCTGCGCACCGCATCGTGATCGGTCTTGCGAATGATTGCGATTTGCATATCGCTGAATCCTGCACGCTTCGCCTTTAGCATGAGAGTGCTCTCGAGCCGCTTCGCCTTTTTTAACTCATTCTCGATGGAGATGATTCTCTCCATCTTGGAAAGAAACCACATATCTATTTTTGAAAGATCATGGAGCTTCTTGGTGCTCGCTCCGCTCGCGAGTGCTTGAGAGAGTGCGAAGATGCGGCGCGTCGTCGGATCCTTGATCTCAGAGAGGGCATTGGGGATTTTGAAATTGCCATTTTTTTGAGCAGTAAATCCTTGCGCGCCGATATTTAACATGCGCATTGCCTTCTGCAAGACTTCTTCAAAGGATCGTCCAATCGCCATCACTTCGCCGACGCTTTTCATTTCGGTGCCGATGTGTGGAGCGGCCCCTTCAAATTTGCTCAAATCCCAACGCGGCATCTTGAGTACCACGTAATCGAGCGCCGGCTCGAAGCACGCAATCGTTTTCTTGGTGACTGAATTCTTAAGTTCGGTGAGTTTGTAGCCGAGCGCTAATTTGGCTGCGACGAAGGCGAGCGGATAGCCGGTCGCTTTCGAAGCAAGTGCTGAAGAGCGGGAGAGGCGAGCGTTGACCTCGATTACGCGGTAGTCACCTGATACCGGATGCAGCGCGTACTGAATATTGCACTCGCCGACGATACCGAGGTGACGAATGGTCTTGATAGCCACTTCGCGCAGACGATGGTACTCCTCATTATTGAGCGTCTGCGACGGAGCGACGACGATGCTCTCGCCGGTGTGCACACCCATCGGGTCAATATTCTCCATGTTGCAGACCGTGATGCAGTTGTCGGCGTAATCCCGGACGACTTCGTACTCCACCTCCTTCCAGCCGCCGAGGTATTCCTCGACGAGGACCTGCGAGACAGATTTGAAGACCTCTGAGAGC
>CAYGFN010000096.1:0-1687 GCA_964349145.1 uncultured Candidatus Saccharibacteria bacterium | reverse complement strand
TCCCATGCGTGTGATTGGCCGCGCGCATAATGCAACACTTTTGCTGCATGCGCAAGGGGCGCAGCAATGTTGCGCGACCGTAGCCGAGCCGGTGGTAATATGATGGGCACTTGTATGAAGACGCGGGAAGAGCACGACGAATATGTCCGTAGTATCGCGGCGCAGATGAAGCGCATAGCTGAGGACGGCAGCGGCAAGAAGATTAATTTCACACACGGAGGGACCAATTCTACGCGGACAGAGGAGAATAAAGATTTTGCATTTGTCGACATCACTAATTTGAATGATGTGCTTCAGGTATCAGTCGAAGGTTTGTATGCACTGGTCGAGCCAAACGTCTCGCTCGACAAATTGCTTCGCGAGACTCTGCGGGCGGGGCTCATTCCCGAGGTCATTGCGGAGTTTCCCGGCATCACCTGTGGCGGCGCCGTAAACGGTGCTTCACTCGAGAGTTCCGCGTTCAAATTCGGACAATTCAACGATACTGCCGATGAGTACGAAGCAGTGTTAGGAAACGGCGACATCCTTACCGCTTCTCGTACGGAAAATGAAGATCTTTTTTACGGTGTCTCTGGTTCGTATGGGACGCTCGCACTACTGACGCTCATTAAATTACGTCTGAGACGTGCCAAGGAATATGTACGAGTGAAATATGAGCCCGCGCATACACACGACGCTGTGCTCACCGGACTCTTAGAGCGCTGCAGCGACCCGACAATCGAATATGCGGAAGCTCTTCTTTTCAATGCGCAAGAAGGCGTTGTGATATCAGGGGCGCTTGCCGACAAAGAGGAACTGCCCATCCGCTCTTTTACGGAGGCCTCCGATCCATGGTTCTATCTTCACGCCGAAGAGGTGTCTCGCTCAGGCGAAGCGTACGAAGAACTGGTCCCGATCTTCGACTATATTTTTCGCTACAATCGAGGCGCTTTTTGGATGGGTGAGTACGCGCTCTCGCTCCTACATTTCCCTCACCATCGCCTTATGCGATATGTGCTGAACCCGTGGATGAACACTCGCAAGCTGTACGATGCGTTGCATGCCACCAACATCTCACAAGACTATTTCATCCAAGATTTCTATGTGCCTGCAGATCGTACGCTAGAGTTTCTCCGCTATAGTGACGAGCGATTGGCGATATACCCGCTGTGGCTCTGTCCCGTGAAGCCGACTCCCGCGCCTCAAAAGCTCTCCCCCCATAGCGTCGATACGAGCATGCTTATAGATGTCGGCATTTGGGGGCAGTCGCCACAGTATCTTGTTGACCCGATAGGGCTCAATAAAGAGTTTGAGTCGTTCGCAGAAAAGCTCGGCGCACGAAAGATGCTCTATGCGCACGCGTACTATTCAAAAGAGGATTTTTGGCGCGTCTATGACCATGACTGGTATCGAGCGCTGCGCCATAAATACCATGCCGAACCAGGGTTTCCGGAAATTTGGGAGAAGGTGCATGTCGCACCCCATTCCTTTGAGCACCACATGCTTCGCGGAGGCCTCAAGATGATTCTTGAAACGTTTGAGGGGAAACATTTAGGAACCTGACGCTACGCGCGGGCGAGCGCGATGAGGGTGACGGTGGCTCCTGCACGGCGGAGCGGTGTCGCGGCGTTTACGAGCGTAGCACCCGTCGTTGTGACGTCGTCTATCAGGAAGACATGTGAATCCTTCACGAGCGCCGGGTCGGGGA
>CAYGFN010000095.1:0-1781 GCA_964349145.1 uncultured Candidatus Saccharibacteria bacterium | reverse complement strand
GCCATCAATCTTGATGAGCAGGCAGCAGTGTCCGAGCTTCGTGATTTCCATATGCGCTGAGTATAACCCTCAAATTCTCAGCAGAGAATTTGAGGAGTTACACCCGGACGCAATCCTGCAGGATTGCGACGTGGGGTGTCACCTTGATTCTCAACGGAGAATCTCCTGAGTTATGCCAGGACACGCCACTGTAGGGGCGTGACGTGGGGCATATCAGCGACTGCCTACTCGATTTTTCCGCAAAATCGGCTTATACTCTCCCGTATTCCGCATGACTCGTGCGGCGATGAGTGTAAGTCTTTTGCTCCGCGGTAGCTCAGCGGTAGAGCGGTCGACTGTTAATCGATTGGTCGTAGGTTCGAATCCTACCCGCGGAGCAAAGGACTGACAAAATGTACTCTGTCTTGAAATGGTATACTTCACATGTATACCATGGCTCAGAAAGACAAGCGTACATACGCGGATCGCGCAGAATATTTGAAGAAAGCCGTCACCGAACGTCGCAGAAAGCTCAAGCAGATGCTCGTCGAATACAAAGGCGGCAAATGTATGCTCTGCGGATTCACGGGGCATTTCAGTGTTTTCGATCTTCATCACACCGGTGATCAGCCCAAATCGTTTGGAATCGCCGCGCGCGGGATTTCACGATCCTGGGAGAAAACACGAGCAGAAGCGGATAAGTGCGTATTAATCTGCGCCAATTGCCATCGCGAAGTCCATGCAGGAATTAAGAAGTTGCCCCGCTAACGTAAACGTTGACCAGATGCTTGTAGGTTTGGGTCCTACCCGGGGAAAAATTTGTAATCAAAACAAAGGACCCTCCGTATCTCCGCGCCGATGCGCAAAGATTCAGAAGGTCCGATGGTCGAAAGATCACAGGGCTTGCCGGATCAGCCGCCATGCACCATGGGGCCGCTGCCCCATTCACCCGGGACCGTGCCAGGTCTCGAGCCGATGAAGATGCCGCCATCCAAGACATGCCAGCGCACGGCCCACAGCTGTTGGTCGAGTGGCGAGCGCTTGTAGCCGATATTTCCCCAGCCATTGAAAAGGCCGGGGCCTTTCTCACCGAGCTCGATGATGCGATAGAGGTGCGCGAGATGCACCTCGGCCTTCTCGCCCAATTCGGCGATGATCGCAGGATCGTCGGTGGCCTTCAGGATCGTCGACGAATACATCTCGCGATCAGGCACGTTCCCCTCGACGACGTCCTTGAAATGCAGAAGGAACTTGGCGCCGAACCACACGATCGTGCGCCCGTCGACCAGCGCACCGAGCCTGAACTTGTCGGCGAAGACAAACTTGTCGACCGCTTCGAGATGCGTGAGAGAGGGGTGTCCGAGCAGGTCGTTTGCGGGATCGCTCGTCATGAATGTTCTCCTAATGACGTGTTGAGGATTGCTGGCTACATCATTTTGGTTTTTGCCACAGCGGAAAATGGCCCAACCTGAGCTCCTTTCTGCTGCAGCAAATCAGTATCAAAGAACGATTACGTCATTATACTATAGTCTGGACATATGTCAATGATAACGCAGTTCATGTTGACGATTTGGGTCCGCAAGCCATTTAAATTCGCGCTCCAGTACCGTCCAATCGATAGATCTGAAAACGCCCTGGTTCGGGTAGCAAACTTGACTGCGTGCATTCTTTAGTGTGTAATCGTATTTAGAAGTCTCTACTCTTTCTTTGCGGGAGGGCACATGCCGAAGCATCGCAAGCTCACACGGATTTCGCTCACGGCTGCAACCGCGCGGGTCAGGCGCGCGGAAGCACGATACGTC
>CAYGFN010000094.1:0-1788 GCA_964349145.1 uncultured Candidatus Saccharibacteria bacterium | reverse complement strand
TGAGCAAATGAATTGCAGCAGAGATGCGCTCGGCACGTCGGTAGGCACGATCTCCTGCCCGATTGTCTCGAAACGGATTCGTCCGCACTGCATGAGAGTCAATAAATCGAGATATGGAGTCTGTCTTTTGTATGTCCTTTATCTCGTCCATTGTATTTGTATGAGATGTCCTTATAGATTCGGACACGTCTTTACTTGTCTATTATATAAGGACATCGGACGAAAGCAACATCATCTGCGTACGAGAGCACTCATGTGCGAGTGCTTAAAATAGCGCGCAATTCCTCGAAGGTTTCGACATTCTTGGCGTGGTATTATTTCGGGAATGGCAGCGAAAAAAAATGGCAAGCGAAAGCCTGATGAGCCTGTGGCGCGAAGCGTGAGCGCCGAGGCATTGCGCGGCGTTGCGGCGATACTTTTTTTCGCAGTGGCTGCAGCGCTGGTACTTGCCGCATTCGGGCTCGGAGGAGATGTGGGCTCCGTCACATTTGAGAGCCTCACCTGGGTACTTGGAATAGGATATATGCTTCTTCCGCTTTCGATGATAATGGTGTCCGTCTTGATCTTTCGCTCGCTGGAGAGAAGCTTTGGATGGGTGCAAGGACTCTCCATGGCCGTCTTCCTCCTCTCCGGTCTCGGACTCGTAAATCTTATTGCCGCGGGGAGGGGAGGCGTACTCGGCTCTGCGATATCCGATCCAATTGTGGCGGCGGTGGCAACCCCCGTCACGGTTATATTTTTGCTGTCGTTTATTGTTGTATCGCTCATCATCGCTTTCGACATTCGCCTTGCGGACGTCATCGCCAAACTTCGTGAACTTTTTGCCCTGCGTCCGATGAGTGATGAAGGTACTCCCATCGAAGACGTGCCCGTCGTAGGACTGCCGGTGGATGACCACGATGACGCTGACAATTCCGACGCGGGAGCTGAGCCTCGACCCGCCAAAGAGGCTTCCGTCAGGAATTTCTCAGACACTCCTGCGCAACAAGAAGGCTTTCCAGTCATTCTCGCGACGGGAAGCGCATACGTGCCTCCGCCTGCTTCACTGCTCGCAAAAAACAAAGGCAAGCCGGAAGTTGGCGACGTAAAGGCCAACATGAACATCATCAAGCGAACGCTGCAGAATTTCAGCATTCAGGTGGAGATGGACGAGGCCTCAATCGGTCCTACCGTCACGCGGTATGCAATCAAACCGGCCGAGGGCGTCCGACTTTCAAAAATCGTTGCACTGCAATCGAACCTCGAGCTCGCACTTGCCGCATCACCCGTCCGTATCGAAGCGCCGATTCCCGGCAAATCACTGGTGGGTATTGAGGTGCCAAACATCGCACGCACGACACTCGGCATGGGACCCATCGTCTCCGACGAGCAATTTACCGGCTCCGACAAACCGCTCATGCTCGGACTCGGGCGAGCCATTAATGGCGCGCCGATTTTTGCGGATCTCGCGAAGATGCCGCACATGCTCGTCGCAGGTACGACGGGTGCCGGCAAGTCCGTCGCCATCAACGACTTTATCGTGTCGCTCTTGTATCGATGCGGCCCCGAGAGACTGCGCTTCATCATGGTGGACCCGAAGCGCGTCGAGCTGACTCTCTACAATTCAATCCCGCACCTGCTCACTCCGGTCATTACTGACCCGAAGAAGGCAATACTCGCGCTCAAGTGGCTCGCAAAAGAAATGGATCGCCGCTACAACATTCTCGAAACGGAGAAGGTGCGCGATATCGCCTCATATCATGAAAAAGTGGTCGCGCCGGCGCTCTCCAAAGCAGGCAAGGACGCTGA
>CAYGFN010000093.1:0-1815 GCA_964349145.1 uncultured Candidatus Saccharibacteria bacterium | reverse complement strand
ACCCATGCGAGAGAACAATCCCATCAAAAAATTATACCATTGCTACTTATACCAGAATGGCTTTGATGCGTCGCACGCCGGACGCGACCGCTTCTTCTTTTTGGATCTTGAAGGTCCCGGCAAGTTCGCGTGTGTTGGTCACATGCGGTCCGCCGCAAAATTCTTTTGAGAAAGCGTTGTCCAACATCTCTTGTGGATCTTTGGAGACGGGACCCACGATGTAGACGTTCACCATGTCAGGATACTTTGCGCCGAATTCCTGTTCCGCTCCGGATCTCTCGGCAACCTCCTTCGCGACCACGATGCGCGTCATCGGCACTTCCTCTTGGATCTTATCGTTGACTATCTTTTCTACTTCAGCAATTTGCTCTGGTGTCATTTTTTGCGGATACGAGAAGTCGATGCGCAGACGCTCCTGCGTGATGTTGGACCCGCGCTGTTTGACGCCCGGCCCGAGCACGATCTGGAGCGCACGAAGAAGAAGGTGGTGCGCAGTATGCAGGCGCGTGGTCTTCTCGGAAGTATCCGCGAGGCCGCCCTTGAATTTTTGCTCACTGCCGGCTCTAGAAGTATCTCTGTGCTGACTTAAGCGTGCCTCGACTCTATTCCAGTCTATATGAAGCCCGCGCGATTCGGCTTCTTCTTTGACCATTTCTCGCGGCATACCGTCAGTCGTTATTAGTTCAAAAGCTACACTTGCTGGCAACTCTAATGTTGCAGACCTCTGTGCTTCCAAATGAGACTGACCTTCACCTCGAACGTATTGCCTAGAGACGATATTGAATTTCTTCATGGCATTTTCCAGAGTGCGGCCAAATTGAATTTCCTCTTTCCAGATCGCCTCGGCGATCTCGCGATACGCATCGTCGCCATCGAGTTCAGGGTACGCCGCCTTGTACTTCTCGATGATCATCGCGCTCGCGCGCACGAGCATGCTGTCTTCTGCCTTGTCCGCTGCGAGACCGAGCTTTTGTGCGTGCTGCGATGCGCGACGAATGAGGCGGCGCAAGACATAGCCGCGCTCGGTGTTGGACGGTCGTACGCCATCGCCGAGCATGATCGTCGCCGCGCGCATATGATCTGCGACGATGCGGAACGATCGACGACGGGTCTCATCATCGTATCTTTTGCCCGAGAAGCGCTCGAGAAGCAGTACGATGTCCCAGAAGACGTCCGTCTTGAATACATCACTATCGTCATTGGATGCGGCAGCGATGCGCTCAAGGCCGCCACCAAAGTCGACATTCTGCTTCGGAAGGAGCGCAAAGGTGCCGTCGTCCCGCTTGATGTACTGCATGAAAACAGAATTGCAGATCTCCATGAATCGTCCGCAATCGCAATTCGGGTGGCACTCGTCGCCGAATTTCAGGTCGTGCTCAGTGCCGAAGTCATAGAAGATCTCGCTATCCGGCCCGCCTGGCTCACCTGCGGGCATTTTCTCCGGCGTGCCAGCACGGCTCCACCAATTTTTGCGCGCATCGTAGTAGAAGATGCGGCCGCCCTGCATACCTTTGGTGTAGCCATCGGCTTCGGAGCCGATCTCGACATCCGTGGCGTCAATGCCCTTGGCCGCAAAGAGCTCTTTCCAGATAGCGACCGACTCCGTGTCCTTCGGCAAATTATTCTTATCGTCGCCAATAAAGACGGTGACGTAGAGCTTCTGCGGGTCCAGCCCGATCTCGTCGGTGAGGAATGCAAAGATCCAGGGCAGCTGCTCCTTCTTGAAGTAGTCACCGAATGACCAATTGCCGAGCACCTCGAAGAATGTCGTGTGACGGTTATCGCCCACCTCATCGATATCCTCCGCACGAAAAC
>CAYGFN010000092.1:0-1879 GCA_964349145.1 uncultured Candidatus Saccharibacteria bacterium | reverse complement strand
AGCAGATAATTCTCGCGTACATAGATGAGATTTTTGTAGACCTCGTCGGAGATGATGTAGATTCCCCGCTCTTCACAGTACCTCTCAATACTTTTGAGCGTCTCGACTTCCTGCACCGTCCCCGTCGGATTCGACGGAGAATTGATGAGGATGGCACGACACCCTTCGACATCGCGCACGAAACGATCGAAATCGAGCTTGCCGCGATTGAGATCGGTATACACCGGTATCATCCACGCGAGCGCTACGTTGTGCGGATACGAATAGTAGTAAGGTCGCGGGAGGAGCACCTTGGAGCCCGGTGCGTCCTTGGCAATCGCGCGCATCGCGAGATCGAGCGCCTCTGACGCACCGTTGGTGATGACGAAATCCTCCGAGGTTGCGTACGGATACTCCTTGGCAATTTCAGCGCGCAGCGGCTCTTCGCCGGCAACGAGCCCATATTTGAACGATCGAAAATTCTCGAGCACCTTGAATGCGGCCGGCGGAGGCGGCAAATCCGGTTGGCCGGAGCCAAATGAAATAAGATCGGTATCGTCCCCCTTTCCTATGAAAAATGCCGGACTCGTAATCGGCTGCGACATAAAAGCCACTTTAGCATGGTACGCGTGACTGAAAATAATGCGGTTTTTGAGCCGTTTTCTTGCAATGTGCGAACACATGCCGTATATAAAAAGGAGTGCGAGACATATTTCTCGCGTAATACGGAGGATGGAGAGTTGGCACCGACCCAACCATCAGGATTCAGTGCGCGTATGCGTGCGTATATCTCAGAGTTGTTCGAGCGCGTCGAGACGCATCTCGAAGACTCATTCGGGTTGTATCGTCGAGAGAAATACTATATGCGAGGAGAAGGACTCGCGTGTCGCAGAAAAGAAGCTTCGAGGCTTCCGCAATCCCAAGGGGCCGACGACTGAGCGTCTCTCTGTCAACCGAAGTGCCGGCCCTCGTGCCGGCTCTTCCTTTTTGTCAGACGACCTTATGAATGAGCCACGTGAGTATAGAGAGGATGAAAGCACCGAGAAGCGCCGCCCAGAATCCCGCCACAGCAAAACCCGGCACTACAAGCGTCATGCCCCAGAAGAGCAGCGCGTTTAATACAAATGAGAAGAGGCCAAAGGTAATGATGGTCACCGGCAACGTGAGAATGGTAAGTACCGGACGAATAACCATCGTAATCACCGACCACGCGAGCGCCGCCAAAAAAATCGAGAGCCATCCGCCGCTCACCGTGATGCCGGGTACTACATGTACGGTGAGTACCACCGCTGCCACCGTACCGAGATATTTGAGCACCGTTTTCATACAGGCAATTCTATCGCTTTCCTTAACCAACTCCAAAAGCAAACAGGAAGATGCTATTTTGCCGTGTTCGCAGGCGCGACGGCGCCAGTGCGTTTTTTTGATCCCTCCAGCGGAAAGCGAGCGTGGTGGAGTATTCCGGAATCCCCGCAGGCGAAGAGCCGAGGATTAAGGCATTTCAGCAGAAATGCCGGGTTCCGGAATACTCCACCACCGAGCGAATACTATTCCCACTGCTTCTCATCACCCCCAGCACCGAATTCATCAATGCCAGCGAGCGAATCGGCTATTGCGTCTTCTTCGTCTTCCGTTTCTTCGAGCACGTCGTCGAGAACGGCGTCGGACACGCCTACATCTTCTTTCTTCTCTTCTTCGTCATCCATAGAATGCGTCTAAAGCAATAATGATTGGCTTGTAAGGGTGCAAACACGCATATAGTATCCGCTTCGCTTTCTCCTGCAAGCTCCGTACTTCCACGGAGTGTGCATAACCTCCGACCGCACATATAATCGAGACATGCTGCCGACAGACCCCCTCTCAAAGCACTTCCGTCTGACTGAGGTACAGAAGAGTGCGC
>CAYGFN010000091.1:0-1991 GCA_964349145.1 uncultured Candidatus Saccharibacteria bacterium | reverse complement strand
CGCACCTGCGATCGCACGTTTGCAAGCAAGAATCCGACACCGATGGACATGATGATGAGCGGGACAATCGTGCGCCACCCGAGTGTCTCGAAATCGAGCTTCGAGATTCCGTATGCGAGTGCGCACCCCGCCACAATGGCGAGTGCGATGTCGCTGAATACAAAGATTCGCTCAAAAAAAGGCAGGTGCAAAATAGGGAAGAGAATGCTCACGATGCCAAACGCGAGCACGATGCGCGGTAGGCGAAGCTCGCGGAAGAAGAGTGGTGCGCTCGCGATAATAAGCATGAAGGGGAGTGTGAGCTGGATAAACATAATCCAGTCGATAAAAATCGCCTGCGGGCGCACGACGAGAGCAGCGTTCAGATCAGGGAAGTTGAGGGGGAGGAAACAGGCAAGCGTGACGAGTGCGTGAATCACCGCATCTTTTCTGCGTGTCCGGTCAATTAGGAAAAAGATACCGAGCGTTGCGAGGTAGATTATGGCCGTCGTCTTATGGCTGAGAGCAATCGCGACGTCGAGAGCGAGAAGTGGATACAGATATCGGCGATCGATACAGATGAATGCAAGGAAGAGAAGACACAGAGCAAAACCGTTCTTCCACAGGAAAAACCAGAAAGCAACGTATTGCACGGAAGAGAGCACGATGAGTACGGCGCACAAGAGCGCTGCGCGGAAGCCCGCGTGTGTCTTGAGCAGAGCAAAAACGATGAGTGGCACGAGTGCGAAGAATAGGAGGTGCGTCCCGTACAAGATGACATCAGTGGGAATCCCTGTAAGACGTAGAAGATCGAGCACGAGGCGCGGCACGAGTGCGTCGTCCCCGAGCCCCGGCACCGGTGCGTTTGGAAATGATGCAAACGGCTCGATGAGATAGCGGCGGTAGAAGCCTGTGTCGTAGCCAAGTGGGTGCGCGCCGCCGCGCAAAAAGGGAAGCGCGTGCAGTATGAGTGAGAGCGCCGCCAGCAGTGCGCATGCAATGGCGTCTTTGTATTGCATGAGACGACCCATGAGAGATTGCTCCATCAATCGCTGAGTCTAGCAGCCGACGTGTGCTGCGTTGTCCACAGGCACGACTAGCACGTGTGAGGGTGAGGCCATACACTTTCATTAATTCGTCATGAAAGGAGCACGCCCACAAAAGAGAAATTTTAAAGCCGCTCTCGCAGTTGTGGGAGCAGGAGCGGTCATCGGCGGCGCGTTCGTCTTCGCTTCCGGTGAGATGATCTTCTCCCCGGACTCGCTTTTCGCAGCGGTATTCAATTCGCTCTCAAGTAAGCCTGCCATCGTGGTCTCGAAATCCGGTCAATCACCGAGCGCTTCTATTAAGACAGGCGCGGTGGTCCCTCTCGCAGTTTTTGACGTCGCGACGAAAAACGTCACATTTTGGACGACTTTGCGTTCGTCAACCTACAAAGTCGAGGTATCAGGCAGCGCTGCGAGCACGTTGAAGCTCACGGATTTCAAAATCGTCTACCGATATTGCATGCCTGCGTCCCCGACGTACGGCTACGGATACAGAGGCGGGAGTTGTGGGACTAAAGAGTTGAGCGTGAACAACGTACAACATAACGGCAATACGTATACACTCTTTGCCAACGGTGACACTCGCTTGTATCCGGGCGCGTATTCGGGCCAAGTGACGGTCAGCGCTAGAGCGCAATATACCCTGGGAGGTACTGCGAGCAGCCTGGCACAGGTTCGCGTGAGTATGGTTTCAGCATCTGCGAGTGGCGACCAGTGCAAAGCTTACTCGCTCAGCAAGTACCCGAAGACCTACGGCTACTCGGGATGTGTACCTCTCGCCGCATCGATGAACTCTGCTTCTGCCAATACGATTTCCGTGCAGCGATCATACGGGTACGGCTACTGCCTCATCTAGTAGCGGGAGTTCGCATCGGGAGCGCGCGGCCGCATCGAGCGGTCGTTTTCTTTTCAGGAGACGTCGATAATGTATAATCCGCATCTATGGCCAAACACGATAAAAAGAAA
>CAYGFN010000090.1:0-2057 GCA_964349145.1 uncultured Candidatus Saccharibacteria bacterium | reverse complement strand
GTCGCCTATCTTGCGACAAGTAAAAAAAGTCGCGCCTCATACGATGCATATCTCGAAGCGATGGCGGATGTGGAAGCGCATGGCAATCTCCCCATCCCGATGAAGGTGAGGAACGCCCCGACGAAACTAATGAAAGAGCTCGGCTATCACAAAGGTTACAAATTCTACGACGAGGAGTCGTACCTCCCGGACAAACTCAAAAAGAAAAAGTACCTTGGTGATGACGAATAGCGCACTTGTTTATAGCTCACGACCGTGAGCGATAAACAAGTAGTTAGTAACCGAGTGTTTTGTCGACGAGGGACGGAAGCGGAGCGCCTTTGATGTATGCGCGGATGTTTTCGCACAGCAGCGTGATCGCACGGTCCATATAGCGATGCGAGAGACCGGAGTGATGCGGCGTGATCACGACGTTCTTCATACTCCAAAGCGCGCTCTCCGCCGGAAGTGGCTCTGTCTCGAATACATCGAGCGAAGCTCCCGCGATCATTCCCCCATTGAGTGCATCGATCAGATCACTTTCTTTCACGATCGAGCCGCGGCCGATGTTGATGAGGACCGCGCTCTTTTTCATCAGCGCGAATTTCTGTTTATCAAAGAGATGTTTCGTCTCCTCGATGCCCGGCAGCGTGATCACCACGTAGTCCGCTTCCGGAAGCATTGCATCGAGCATTTCGCTCTTCTCGAGGCGCTCGACGAAATCCGGTTTGCCGCTACCGGATCGTGAAACTGCCGAGACGCGTGCGCCGAAGCTTGCTGCGAGTCGTGCGGCTTCTTTCCCGATCGCGCCGAGCCCGACGATCAACACCGTAGAGTCGCGCAGCTCTCGCAACCCTTCGTCTTTCTTCCATGCGTGAGCCTGCTGCGCATGGAAGCTCTGTGCGAAACCGCGCGCGAAGATGAGGAGTGACCCGAGGATGTGTTCCGCAATGGGCGTTGCATGGATACCGGATGAGCTCGAGAGCATCACATCCGACGCAGCGACTTCCGGTGAAAGGATCTTGTCGACACCGGCAGAGAAGGAGTGCAGCCACTTCGCGTTCGGTACTTCAGCAGACTTCGGCATACGCATCGGGAACGCGGCAACCGCTTCTGCTACGGCTACATGAGAAGTGGCTTGGGTAGGGGTCGCGATGATCACTTCCATCTCGCTTCCCGCAGCGGCTTTCAATTCCACCTCGTGTGCCGGTTTAAAGGTGTGGGGGCCCGGTTTCGCGCCGAGCGTTTCCTGATCCGCGGCGATGACGAGCAGTTTTCTCATGGCTGGAATATAGCGTGTTTCCCACGAATGCAAAGTGAATATACACTAAGCTCTATGGCCAAGATCGATGCGGTGATATTCGATGCGGATGGGACGCTCCTCGATACCCGTGAATTCATCTTCGTCGCACTCGAGCGCACGCTCGGCGATCACGGGCACATCGTCCCCTCGCGCGATGAATTCACCAAATACATGGGCGCGCATTTGGCCGACATGTATGCGGCGCTCGCACCCGATGGCGATGTGGCGAAACTCGTCGAGCACCATCGCGAGCTGCACAGCGGCGAATTGCTCTACCTCGTCGCGGCATATGAGGGATTGCACGAGCTGCTCTCGCACATCCGCGAGCAAGGGATGAAGCTCGGCATCTGCACGAATCGCGGAGCAGGTGCGCGCGATCTCTTGCGCCAGATCGGTGTCCTCAAAGATTTCGATGTGGTGGTGACGGCGGATGATGTAAAGAATCACAAACCGGATCCCGAAGGCCTCCTGCAGGCGCTCGAGAATATCGGCGTCGCTGCAGCGCGTGCGGTCATGGTCGGCGACACGACTGCTGATGTGGGAGCCGGAAAAAACGCGGGCGTTGCGTTCACCATTGGGCTCACACACGGATTCACGAGCGCCGAGACGCTCCGCGAAGCGGGCGCGGACTACATCGCCGATCACTTGAGTGAGATTCCGGACATACTCGCGAAACATTCTTAACCATGGCGCAGGATCTCATATCACTCAAAACGCAGTTCCTCGAATATCTCGAGATCGAAAAGGGTCGCGGCGTAAAGACGGTGGAGAATTA
>CAYGFN010000089.1:0-2137 GCA_964349145.1 uncultured Candidatus Saccharibacteria bacterium | reverse complement strand
TAAGTCGTAACAAGGCACGGGTAGCGGAAGCTGCTCGTGGATTCATTCAAAATTGATAAGTTTCTGACCCGAGGGTAACCGGAGGATCCAGAGATTGATCGTCGATTCGAGTGTCTCAGCTGAGCACTCGACAGGTAATCGTATTCAACCTCAACTGATACGTGACTCATCGGGAAAGCCGATGGTTTGGACGGAACAAAAGAGTATATATCTTAGAGCTGTGTGAAAAACAAAAAACGCCGACCCATTTAGTGGGCACGGCGTTTTTTGCATTCTCCCTCCTCCCCTTAACACCCTGTCCCCCTTTTCAACTTCAGCAGCAGCGCATCGCCTCGCTACCCTCGTTCGCCTAGCAAACCCCTCTAAACTTGACTGGCGCGTACTGAAGCTCAGACCTTGTCAGTGTGATTTTCTCTGAAAACTCGGTAGACAATTCGATTTGCTCGTAAGTTCTTGCGCCACATGCTAGTTATTGCTGATGACATAGCGACAAATATTAGACCGAGCAAGATGACTAGGACAGTCATTATTGCTTGCTGAATTGTTGTTGTCTGGAGCGCCGGCCATACTCTCCACGAATAGTCGACCAATATAGAAGTTAAAAGATTCACAACAAAAGATGCAAGTACCGCTAACCAAAAAATCCAAAAAGCATCAACTTTCGTATTGGCATCTCTTGAGATTTGATCGCTGAACTCACGCGCTTCCCGTGTCTCTTTCTCTACTACCAAGATCGCATTCTCTATTGCATCCTTTGTCTTATCTGTAACTTCTCCATTAAGAAGCTTCTCAATATCATCGGCACCGAGTCTAGGAATTATCTTCTCAGCCAACAATTCAATAGTGAGGCGCTCCATATATGTTCAAGTTGCCCTCACGATAAGGCTCATGTTCAAAAACGCAAGTGTAAATTGCGTTAAACTACTCATATGAAAAAGAGGGGGTTGGGGGCGAAGCTTGGCTCGAAAAAGGCCCTGGCCGGTGCTGTCGCGGCGCTGCTTGCGGCGGGAGGATATGGCGGCTATGTGGTGGTCAAGAAGAGTCAGGCGTTTGAGCGGGGCGTGCACACCGTCGCACATGTGGTGGACGGCGACACGCTGGATTTGGTGAGCGGGGAGCGTGTGCGCTTACTCGGCGTGGATGCGCCGGAGAGCGGCGGCTGTCATTTCGAGGAAGCGCGATCCGCGCTGCGGAAAAAGGTGGAGGGCAAGCAGGTGCGGATCGAAAAAGATATTTCCGGCGCAGATCGGTATGACAGGCTTTTGCGGTACGTCTATTTGATAGCAAGTGATCCCAAGCAGGACGACGTGCTGGTCAACGAGTGGCTCTTGCACGAGGGCCATGCCTATACGCTCGCGATCGCGCCCGACAATCGGTATCGCGATCTCTTCGCGAGCGCGCAGCGCGCGGGGAAGGATGCTGAGCGGGGGATCTGGGGCGCGTGTGCGTACGAGAGCGCGGATGCGGATCTGCGCGAGGAGGATTCCGCTGCGCCATCGCAGAAGTGCACGATCAAAGGCAATATTTCCGAAAAGGGGTACGGCAAGAATTATTTCCTCGAAGGCTGTCCGAATTACGCGCGGATCAAGGTCGATCCACGCAAAGGCGAGCAATGGTTCTGCTCCGAACGCGATGCACAAAAGGCGGGCTTCACCAAATCCGCCTCCTGCGCCAACGCCTTCCCCTAAATCTGAAATATTAGTGGTTTACGAAACCACTAATATGCAGTGTCCGCAAAGAAGTCGACCTTTTAGGCACGGCACTTTTTGCGTGTTGCGCATTTACAGATTCTGTGGTGAAGTTGTCGGCAGGCGCGGCTGCAGAGCCGTAAGCCTCCACCAAGAGTCGGAGGAAGTGTCATGGGAACTCTCGTTCGCTGTGAGACGTCCACCTCGCTGCCTGTCTGGCAGCCCCCGGTGCCGGATCACATCATCGGACCTCGAGAACAGCTTGAGCGCTTACTCGATGGTCGCGATGAGGTGTGCCTCAACGTACACCGCGTGTGTCGCAACATCGTCGAGGAGGTGATCACGCCGACGGCTGAGCAGCTGCGATCGCTCGTGATCAAGCTGATGAGCGCCGGATACGGCAAGTACGTCGAATCGACGCCGTCGCTCGCCCGCACGTGCCAGCAGCA
>CAYGFN010000088.1:0-2245 GCA_964349145.1 uncultured Candidatus Saccharibacteria bacterium | reverse complement strand
TTCCGAAGAATCACTCTAAAAAACAAGGCCCCCTGCGAGGCCCGTGAAATATACGTGAGGAGGCTGGCAAAGTCAAACTTCATACTCCTCCTAGGAAATTGAGGGATGTTATGGTTAAGTCGTGCGAGCCCGCAATCATTTATAGGTGGTACCCATGCGCGTCCTTGTCGTAGACGACGAACAGTTCACTCGAGAACTAACGACTGCATACCTGAAGACACACGGCTACACCGTGCTTGAAGCAGACAGCGGCGAATCGCTCTTGAAGATGCTCACCCTCGAGCACTTCGACGCCGTCGTCACCGACGACCAGATGCCACCCGGCATGAGTGGCATCGATGCACTGCGGCAGATCAAAGGCGATCCGCGCTACACGCACATTCGCCGCATCGTGGTCTCGGGCACCGCCAAGGCTGATGACGCTGAGGCGGTCGGCGCGAGATTCCTGATGAAACCTGCTTCGAAGAACGCAATCCTCGCGCTCCTTGCGCGCGAGACGTAGATCCGTCTCGCTGAGCGGCCGCCCCCTGGGCGGCCGCTATGTTTTAAAACTTCTGGAGGTACGCAGAGAAAGTGCGGCGTTTGCCGGCGGTGCCGTTTTTTAGGAGATGGCGATGGGATTTGTGGAATTTGTGCATTTCGAAATCATCCTTGAAGAAATCGTGCACGTCATCTTCTGTCCACACGTATTCGTATACCCCGAGCTCGGGATGGATGTACGCACCCGCTTCGTCGGCCGGATGCTCACGCAGAAGGCGGCGGGCATGGATGTCTTCGTCGGCGAGGAAGGATTTGAAGAAGAGCCAGCCACCCGGCTTCAGCACGCGATGAATTTCCGCGCGGAGCGCCTCGCGCTCCGCCTTTTTGAGGAAGTGCGAAGTCATCATATCAAGGATGATATTTTGCGAGGCGTCTCCTAACGGCAAGGGCTCACCGATGGAGCGTGTCTCGTACTGAATCGGCAGGTTCTCGCTCGCACGCTCGGCCAAGCCGATTGCAACGCCTGAGACGTCGTAGCCAACCCCCTGCATACCGTAACTTTCGGCGAGATAGATAAGGTTGCGACCATTGCCGCAGCCGAGATCGAGGACTCGTGCAAACGGATTGAGGAATTCGCGCTTCCATCCGCGCTCGAGGAAGCGCGCAAATTTCTCGAGATCCTCTGAGACAGTTGTAGAGAGCGCGAGGTGTTTGCTCGTCTTGTATTCCTTATCCCAGAAATTTTGATGCTGACTCATGGCGCCATACTACACGTTTTCGGCGGAATTACGCAGGTGAATACAAAAACGCGGTCGCATTTTTATATTCACCACGTGCATGGACATCATGCTTAAGAGGCGTATATTGCCAGCACTCACGTACCAATGGAGGGCGAACGATGAGCGGTCTTAAGAAAATCAGTGGCGACGATCTCAAGGCACCGACAGGGCAGTTCCGTATCATTGCAACGCATTGCGCCGGGTCCGGCGGCATCGAAGGGACGGATCACTATCTCGTCGGCGACTACGCAAGCATCGATCTTGCGATCGAGGTCTGGCGTCCGTTTCACCAGAAAAATCGGGACCCGGATGTCGACTTCCTGATCCACAACGACGCCGGGCGCGAGTTCGGCGTCCTCGGGATGAAGCTCCAGGCGTCGGCGGGGCACTTCCGTGTTGTCTGCATCGACGAGGTGCCCACCACACGGGGCGAACCGATCACGCTGTGGCTCCGGCTCGACACAGACGACCGCACCGCTGCCTTGGCCTTCGCCAAGGACGACGACCAGGGGCCGCATGCGGACACTCGGGTCTACGATGACACCGGCGCGCAACTGAAGCGACCGCTCTACTGACAAGAGCCTCGCGAAAAACGAAAACGGCGGCCCCTTGGCCGCCGTTGTCTTTTCTTGTTTACGCCTTGAGAGGGATTCCGATGTGGCGGAAGAACGCTTCAGCCTCTTTCTTGTTGCGTACATTGGTCGTAATCGTGATCGCAAATCCGAAGACATCACGCGCATCCTCATCGGCCGTTTCCGGGAAGAAAGTGTGCTCCTTGATGCCAATCGTCATGTTGCCCATCTCGTCGATGGCCGTGGCTGAGAGGCCGCGGAAGTCCTTCACGCGCGGGAAGACGATGTGGACGAGCTTGTCGAGAAAAGCCTGCATGCGTGCGCCGCGAAGCGTAATCTGGTAGCCGACGATATCTCCTGTGCGGGTCTTAAACGCCGCAAACGATTTCTTGGCAGCGCGCTCGGAAGGAGCCT
>CAYGFN010000087.1:0-2249 GCA_964349145.1 uncultured Candidatus Saccharibacteria bacterium | reverse complement strand
TGGGCGCATACCTCGCCACATACACGGCATCACAGCTGTTTTCGCAGCAGCTCAATCTCTATCCCGCGATCGGAGTACTCGTGCCGTACGCGTACGCATTGCTCGCGATTCTCTACTACGGGTTTCTCGGCATCTCACGCACCTCTCCTATCCTCGCTTTCTGGAAACGAATTTCATACAAAGGCCGGAGCTCGGTGAAGAGCGTCTCGTTTACCCGCGGGCTCGTGCTGTGGGCACTTCACCTCATCATCGTGTACGCTTTCGCGTGGACCTTGCTCGGATTTTTGCGCGGCGATGTACAGGCCGCACTTGCCATTGGCTTCCCTGCGCCAACGATGGAGGCGGCGTTTGAGCAGGCGAAATTCCTTATCTGGGCACTCACAATTGTGGGCGTACTCATAGGCTACGGCTACTCAGTGCTCTCCATTTTGTGGGGACAGTACATCCGCAATCTTGATTTCACCGTGACCGGCTGGCTCACCAACGGCTTCTGCTACCCGTTTCTCGGAATTATAATCTGGCAAATCACGCCCGCGTTTACTGGTATCGACCCCATCATCACGGGTGGACCATTGCTCTACCTCATGCTCATTCTCGGGCTCGTGTTGAATATTCTGTACATGCTCTCTATCTTTAATCTCGGCATTCTTTTTGACCTGATGACAGACAAGGGCGTACGCACGTCCGGTTTCTATAGTGTTATTCGTCACCCGAACTACACGCTCGAAGCCAGCATGTTTGTGGTGACCGAATTGGTCGGACTCACCATGGGAGTGCACTGGCTCGGAATCAGCATGTTCGTTTTTCTCTACTGGCTTCGCTCCGAGCGCGAGGACAATTTTATGGAGTGGTCCAATCCGGATTACTCCACGTATCAAAAGGCGACGCCGTGGAAATTCATTCCCGGAATCTACTGACGACGACTGTCCGTGCTTCGCATATAACAATAATTATGCGACCGCATAATTATTGTTATATGCGTTTTATACTATTTCTCCTCAAGATCGAGGCAGACACTGTTGATGCAATAGCGTTTGCCTGTCGGGGTCGGGCCGTCGTCGAAGACGTGGCCCAGATGTGAACCGCAGCGTGCGCAGGTAATTTCCGTACGGACCATCCCGTGCTCGGTATCGACGTGTGTCTCCACCGCGCCGGGCAGAGCAGAATCGAAGGACGGCCAGCCAGTACCGGAATCAAACTTGGAGGTGGAATCAAAAAGCGGATTCCCGCACACTTTGCATTCATACGTGCCATCCGCTTTTTCGTGCACGTATTCGCCGGAAAAGGGTGCTTCCGTCCCCTTCTCACGCAACACTTTATATTCTTCCGGTGTGAGCATTTCTTTAAATCCTTCTTCGCTCTCCGGCACCAGCTTTTTCATATTGTGAAGTATAGCCTTCATATTCTCAGCAGAGAATATGAAGAGTTACACCCGGACGCACTCCTGCAGGAGTGCGTCGTGGGGCATAGCAATTCAGATTTAAAACAGGTTGAGCGCGGGGCAATCGATGTCCCCGCGCTCACATACAAAGATCTTTACATTTCACTCACCGAGCATGCCAGGGTCAGCGTGCCCGTAACGAACACCTCGTGGTCGACCGCATCGACCACTTCGTACCGAAAATGAAAGAGCTGCGGGCCGGCGTCATAGCGGTCAAGCCGACCGCACACGCTCACCAAAGAGAGGGGTGTGTGACGCTCGCCAAACTCAGAGGTTTTCATGCGCGCATCGATCTCGATCGCGATCCTCGGATCGAACTTTGCCCGGAGCAGATCCGATAGCACATGTGCCAAGCTCTCAAGAAGCACCTTGGGCACATACTCGATGTCATCGGGAGCGCGCGTGCCGATTGCTTTGCACATGCCGCGAACACGGTCCCGGTTTAGCAAGACGGCGTGTTCGAGGCGCCTCCCGAGTAAATCGCCGGCAACTTTCCCTACCACGTCGGCATTCGACCGTAGTGCAGCGTCGCTCATTGTTTCCTCCACGCAAATCAACTTCGCCGGAAGTGGCTCCGCGGAGAATACGATATTGAGCGCTCACGTCAATATCGGTTGGCTCAAAAGTAGTGATTACCGACGTGATTTCGTGCGATCAACGTCACCGAGAACTTGCTTACGCAATCGGACAGAGGTCGGAGTGATTTCAAGGTATTCGTCTTCGGCCATAACTTCGAGGCCGCGTTCGATCGTAAGCTCAAATGGCGGCACGAGATTCAGCGCCTCATCGGTACCTTTGGAGCGCATGT
>CAYGFN010000086.1:0-2272 GCA_964349145.1 uncultured Candidatus Saccharibacteria bacterium | reverse complement strand
CCCGCCCGTAGCTCAGTCGGTAGAGCAACTCCCTTTTAAGGAGATGGTCGTTGGTTCGATTCCAACCGGGCGGACAAAGACGAACTAGCTTACTAGGAATATCCCGAGCGCGAGGAGTCCCACGGCGAGGGCTTTCGAAACGAGGTTTGCCCGATCTACCCGTTCGCGGATATTGAATCGCGTCTCTTTTTGCACAAACACAGCGATCGCAAGCAAGATGAGCGGGGCAAGCGCACCGATGGCAGCCACCTGCGAGGCGCTCGCGTACGTGAGCGCAGTGAGCGTCAGGAGTGTGGCGGCCGTATCGCATGCTTTGCTGAGTACGACTGGTGGCAAGTATCGTGCCGAGGTCACGCTGAATAACGCAGTAAATTTGCCGCGCAGCACAACGACAAAGAGGAGCACCGCTATCACGATAATCAATGTGCTCGCCATGAAGCTCACGCCGTTTAGCCCCGCTGTCTCATGTAAATGCTTGAAGAGGTAGAACTGCACGCCGCCGTACGCGACCCAAAAGAGAATTATGCTCAGAACTTTCGGCGAAAATTCCCGCTTGAGATGATGAGACCTGCCGTCGATAGCCAACATAAACCCGCCGCACGTAAGCAGCATGACACCAATGATTTGCTCGATACTGAGCGCTGCCTCGACAAGCAGGAGGTCGACCGCGAGAAACGCGATTGGTGCGATGTAATTGTCCATTTCGATTCCTGTCACCTCAACGTGGCGGAGCATGTACGTATAGAAATACGAACTGCAGATAAGCATCAGGGCAAACCCGATGATGAACGGGTCAAAATACCACGTCAGTGGGCCCAGGATCCCCCAGAGGCCTACCGATACGGTGAATACAAAAGCGAGACTGTTGCGCCAGAAAGTCGCGACCGAGGTATCAATCCTACGATCGTTTACGAGCGCCCATTTATCGCCGACATTCTGGAGCGCTGTCGCGACAAGCGCGAACGATGCAAACAGTTGCCACATGAAATTACAGGGCGATGTTTACCGTGACGTAGTCTGTCACGTGCGAGCCATCGACTCGGAGACACGACATCGTGTACGTCGTAGCGGCAGTGAGCGGCACCGTTGCGGCACCGCTTCGCAGTGACTGGCCCATCACGTTGTGATTGAAGCTCCCGTCGGGAGATCGAATGAGGCAACTCTCGACACCATCTGCTTTCCAGAAGATGGTAGTACGTGCACCGAGAGGCACCGCTGGCGGCACCGACCAGATATCAATGTCGGCCGGCACACTCGGTGTCTGGACTACCGGCTTGGTCGTGACAGTCGGCGTGGTTTTTGCGGGCTGTTGCGTGAGCTGTACTCGCGGCGTCGTTTGCGCAGCAGGCGCGGTAGGAGCAGGTGCCGGTGTCCCCACCTGATATCCCCGCCATGTACAAAGCGAATCAAAAAACGATGGTGGGATGACGTACGAAAGAAAGTTGCTGCTCCACGGGCGCGAAACACAGAGGCGCGCAGCCAGACTCTTGTCTGTGGTATTAAAAGTGTTTGCTCCATAGAATCCCGCTACTGTGGTGTTGCTTTGAGGATCACGTGTCGAGGCGATGACGGTGACGCCGGTGCCAAAGAGTCTGATGTCTCCCGTCGGACCAGCAGGAGTTGTCGGCTCGCTATTCGGCTGATTCCCCGGCGTGAGCGAAACGATGTTTGAATCCTGCGTCGTCTGCACGCCCGTCTGTACCGGACCGCCGGCCGGAGCCGTCACGTTGACGGTGAGTGACCGTATAGTCGTGCTTGTGTCTCTGAGAAGTTCAATTTTGTATGAGCCGGGCGACGCATACGTGTGTGTAAATCGCTGTGCTGCCCGTCCGCAGCTGGTGACGCCATCGAAAACTGAGACTGGTGTCCCCGAATCTCCAAATTTGAGTGAAATCGGCGCATGCGGACATGCGGGAGAAGTGTCCGAGACGATGATAACCGCCGTGAGCGGTGCCGGACCGGAAGACGGAGAAACCGCGAGTGCCGCTGTCGTCACATCTACCGATGGGCCACCCGTTGCCGTCGCGGATACCGTTACGCTCGAGAGATCCGCACCTGTCGTCCCATTCTCGAGACGGACGGTGTAGGAGCCCGCTGTCGTGTAGGAGTGCGTAAGCGTCACGGGACTTCGTACCCCGCATGCACTCGTCGAAGGGAATACAGTCGCGGCGGCAGATTGATCACCGTACGAAATGGTAACCGAATCTCGCGTACATGCCGTCGACGTTTCCGTCACCGTGAAGGTCACGCTGAGCGGCACCGGACCAGAAGT
>CAYGFN010000085.1:0-2295 GCA_964349145.1 uncultured Candidatus Saccharibacteria bacterium | reverse complement strand
TTTCGAAAATCACACGGCCCGGTCGGACGTCCATGACGTAGCCAGCGAGATCACCTTTTCCGCTACCCATGCGTACTTCTGCCGGCTTCTTGGTGAACGGTCGATCCGGGAAAATGCGCGTCCAAATCTTGGCGCTCTTGCCTCCTGCGCGGGAGAGTGCGCGACGAGCAGCCTCAATCTGATTCGAAGTGATGCGCGCCTGTGTCGCAGCCTTCAAGCCAAACGAGCCAAAAGCCACCGTGATACCACGGGTCTCCGGTGCGACGCGACGAGCGCCCTTCCTGCGGGCCACCTGCCACTTGCGATATTTTGTTTTCTTCGGTGCGAGCATACAAATGTTTATTTCTGATTCTTCTTGTCGTCGGCGAAAATCTCACCGCGATAAATCCACACCTTGATGCCGATGACGCCGTACGGGAGATACGCCTGCTCACGCGCAAAATCGATGTCTGCTCGGAGTGTCTGCAGCGGCACGCGGCCGCGCTTGATCTCCTCCTGACGTGACATCTCTGCACCACCCAAGCGGCCTGAGACAGCGATGCGGACACCCTGTACGTCGCGATTTGCCATCACCTTCTCCACCGTCTGCTTGAGCACGCGACGGAATGTCTGGCGCTTCTCAAGACCCTCGGCAATCATGTAGGCGACGACCGGTGCTTGGCTCTCCGGCGAGCGAACCTCTTCGATATCAAGCTTCACCGCCGTTCGAGGCACGCCCTTAATCTTGAGGATCTCGGCTTCGATTTGCTTCACGAGCTTTTGTGAGCCTTCACCACCGCGGCCGATGACGAGGCCCGGGCGCGACGTCTTCACGATGACACGAATGGTCTTCTGCTGGCGCTCTATCTCGACGGAGGTGACGAACATGCCGCGAAGACGCTTCTTCAGGAAGCGGCGGATAACCGCGTCGATGATGACGTTGATGCGGTACTCAGCAGGGCTCTTCGCAAACCAGCGACTCTTCCAATCTCGGATGATGCCGAGACGATGTGCGTATGGATGTACTGTGTGTGTCATATGAATTTATTCAGCCTTCTTGGCTACCTTTTTGACGGTCTTCTTAGCAACTTTCGTCACGACCGTCTTCTCCCCTGCCGCTTTCGCGACCTTGGTCTTCTTTACGGCGGTCGCCTTAGTTCCGAGCTCGAGAACGATGATAGACATCGTGCGCGAAAAGCGAGAGGCGCGACCACGTGCACGCGGTGCGAAGCGCTTCAAGACGGCACCCTTGTTGACGGTGATGGTCTTCACGACGAGCGCATCAACATCCGCATTTTGTGTACGAGCGTTTGCGACAGCGCTGTTGAGGAGCTGCAAAACAGCCGGAGACGACTTCTTCGGCATGAAGGTCAGCGCGGTGCGTGCTTGCGCAATCGACTTACCGCGAATCATGTCCGCTACGAGGCGCACCTTTTGCGGAGACTGATGGAAATTTGAAAGGGTGGCCTTCATAGATTATTTCTTCGCGACCGGAGCGGCCTTGGCGGCTTGTGCGGCTGCGATTTCAGCTGCTTTCGCTGCAAGCTCGGTCTCCTTCTGCATCTTGCCTCCATGACGAATGAATTTGGTGGTCGGGGCGAATTCTCCCAGACGGTGACCCACCATGTCTTCGGAGACGTACACATCATCAAAATTCTTGCCTGTATGGACCGCAAAGGTGTAGCCGACGAATTCCGGTGCGATTTGTGAGCGGCGTGCCCACGTCTTAATAGAACCAGCCCCCGGCTTGCGTGCGAGAACCTTCTTCATCAATTTTTCGTCCACGTAGGGACCTTTGGTGACTGATCGTGACATAGGTGCAATTGAAAACCCCTGCCTGCCGGCAGGCGGGCGCCTGTCGTAAGAGATACAGAGGTTCGCACAATGTATAGGAAAGGAGCCCCTAAGTCAAACTTTTGGCCCTCTGCTGCCCTCATGGTACGGTACGCCCGGCCCACGAGAGGAGAGTGCCATGCCACAATGCATCGGCTGTCAGCACGAGCAAGGCAAAGGACACGCGCGTAAGTGTCCGCAGAGGGAGCTCGACAAGTTGCTGAGAGACAAGAACGGCAAGTCCTTCAATCCCCGCGAGCGCAAGCGGGCCGATCACCTCATCGCGATACTCGCCAAGCTGCATCTCGAAGCCGCTGTGGCTAAATAACCGCCCACGCCTCTCAGAGGGCACTCACCCGAAGGGCCCGCATACTTCCAGCGGGCCTTTATCATTTTTTCAAAACGAGACGTCAAAAGGCCCGCTTTCGCGGGCCTTTCTGTTTTGTTTACCGTGATTGAGAGGGTGTTTTCGTTTGTCTCGAT
>CAYGFN010000084.1:0-2491 GCA_964349145.1 uncultured Candidatus Saccharibacteria bacterium | reverse complement strand
GCGCCTTTAGCCGTACCATTCTCCTCCCCGAAGAGGTCGACGTCGATCTCGCAGAAGCATCCGAGAAACATGGCATCCTCATGATTCGATTGCCAAAAATCAATAAAAAGCGCCAGACCAAACTCAAGGTCCGGAGCAGATAAACTCGAAAGGCGCCAGTGGGCGCCTTTCTCGAAATGGATAGATCGCTTCATCGCCTGCACAGGACGAGCCAGAGCAGGAATACGCCGACCGCCACGACGATAAGCCCGAGGCCGATCAGACCGATGGTGATCGGAGATGGTGTGGACTCGGAGGCGAACACGAAAATCACGCCCACGACCAACAGGCACAAGAGAACTGCGCCGCATGTCACCTGGACGTCATCACGCTTCCACCAAGCTTCTCGCACCGGCCAATTGCCGCGGTAATCCTCTGTGATCATGACGACCTCCCTCGGTTGTCCTGCAATTATTATGCATAGGAAGCAGCAGCGGGTCAATGCACGAAAAGAGGAGCCGCCCGGGAGGGCGGCAGATCGTTACACGACCATCCAGTGTGATCAGCGTACTTGATTGGCGCCGGATTTATGCCGCTCGATCATACGACGTTCGACTATGTGCCGGATGTGTCGTTCCTTCCATGCGGGCAGCTCCTTCTTGAAGAAGAGGAGCCAGAGTACGGCGACTGCTCCCGCAGCGACGCTGATGTACTCCCTGAGGTGTTGGAAGTCGCTGATCTCGCTCGTAGCGGACCAGCCGATAAGTAGTAGGCCGGAACCCACAAATAGTCCGACAAGGCGCCGGCACCGCGTGCCGTTCGCAGCGACATCTTCAGGTTTTGAAATCATTGGTCGCCTCCCCAGCGGCCCATACTAAAGCACAAATTCAAACTTTTGGCTACTCTTCCAACAGCCCGAGACGGTAAATATCAAACGAGTTCTCGCCTTCAAACATGTCCGAAGGATTCGGTAGATAGCGTCGGCGGCTCGCTATTTCGGCAGTGGCATCGTTGATAAGTCGGTGGAAGACGCGGAATTCATCCGGGTGTTTGCCGTAGTCAATTACGTACTTACGCACCTGCGAGGAGCCATCCTTATTCCGAGATGTCTTGCACTCGACGACGATGAAACGCTTGATCGGTTTTCCGTAGAGTTTGCCAATCGCGTAGTAGTTGAAAAGCGACTGCATGATGAAAAGCGTCTTCGCACCCTTCTCTTTCGAGAACGCTGCGACGAATTTGTGGTCGACGATATCGAGTGCGCCGGGATTGCCGCGCGACTTCACTACCAAATCCGAAATCGCTTTAATCGGGAGCGCGAGCCCTTCGACTTCCGCCGTCGCCACCACCTCCACTCCGACGACTTCGTGTTTCGGTGGCTTCTCGAGATAGAAGCCGGCAGCGCGGAGATACTTTTCCTCCATATCGAGTCGCGCCTTTTTCTTCGCGGGCTTGGACTTCGCCTTGCCCAAATTGATTTCAAAATCCGGCACTGCACGGAGGTACTCGAGTCCGAGCTGGAGCGCACCCTCCTTTGGCACACCGCCATAGAAATGTTGGAGTGCGACGTGGCCGGAGCGACCGATGACAGACGAGGGATTCGCCGGATTGTCGTAGATCTTCTCGACGTAGCGCTTGTACCACGCGAGCGGATTGCGGAGGAACGCCATGAGCGACGAGTGGCTCCAGTGCTTGATTGGGAGCGTCAGGCCTACGATCGGCTCGATAGGGAGCGCCTTTTTGCGAGGCTTCTTTTTCGTTGCCATAGAGCCATCGTAGCACTATTTGACAACGGAGTATTTATATAGTATAATAGAGTTTGTCAAGAGTTTCGTCCTCACACCTCTGGAGACTAACGATGCTGAGATACCGTCTGACGCTGATCGCGTCCAACGTGCTGGCAGTACTCGTTCTCATCCTCGTGTGGAGCTTTGTCTCCGCCGAGCTTGTGAACGGTCTGCTCAATGCGGGCAACTGGGTGGCTGCTGCTGCTGCTCGCGCAGTCGCGGGGCTGGTCAATTTCGATCCCGCACAGGCGCAAGCCATCATGCAGGGCGCACACGGGGGAAGCCAGATCGTCGTTGCCGTACTGGCGATAGCGATCTTCCTCCTCCTCGCCCCCAAGACGCTTCGCGTCTGGGCGTGGATGATGCGGACGATGATGACGCTGCTCGCGATACACATCGTCCTCGACATTCTCTGGCTGACCAAGACGAGCATGATGCTCGCATGGTCTGCCGGCAACGGCGCCATCGCCGAGCGGATCCTGAAATCGCTCGGATGGCACCAGATCCAGACGCTTACGGTAAGCACGATGGCGAGCATGCTCGTCTTCGTGGAAGCGATCATCATCACGATGGTCGTCCTCATGATCCTCGGCGCGATTCGTCACCGCTTTTCGAAGCATGACCACAGCCACTGAGGAAAGGAGTCCGACAATGACGAGACGCGCACCTTCGACTGGAGCCCGGGATCGACGATCCCGGGCCTCCCTTTTTATGATATACATGCG
>CAYGFN010000083.1:0-2506 GCA_964349145.1 uncultured Candidatus Saccharibacteria bacterium | reverse complement strand
ACCCACCACCACGTTGCTGAATACCCGCTTCGCGCGTCCGTACTTCTGGCTATTTCCTGCAGCCGTAAGCAATTCAAAGCCCGACCATGCAAACATAACCGCAGCGAGCGCCACGAGGATGTACACACCGGCATTGAGAATATTCTGGCCCAGTTGCACAAGCTCACAAACGCCACATTTCGTCGCTGCTAGTGCGCCCTGACAATTCAGCGGAACGATGGGATTCTTCAGCGCCGTCTGCCCTAGAGCCACCAACGGTGCGAAGAAGACTGACGCGGCGGCGGCGATGCTTGCTCCTCGATATTTGAGCTTCATACGACAACTTTATCACGCGTAATGCAAAAACACCCCTGCGGGTGTCTTTGCTTTTGTGTGCGCCGAGCAGGATGCGGCCAAGAGCTCAAACCATTGCCGCCGCAATGGTTCTCCTCTCGGCCCTGCTCGCGCATCCCCGCGTACTCGCGGGGCCCCAGCGCTCGCTTTCGAATCCTTTCGGCAGCCACAACGCGAAGAGTCCGACACATGTGTCGGACTCTTCGCCTCTGTGTGCGCCGAGCAGGATTCGAACCTGCGCAGACCGAAGTCGCTTGGTTTACAGCCAAGTGCGATTGACCACTCCGCCATCGACGCAACCCCGATATTATGCACCAACCCTCGTCCTCTTGCCAGATGCGATCGTCAGAAAATCCATGTCCGGTGCTAGTATTACTGTGTGAAATACCTGGTGATAAACGCATCTCCAAACAAGGACGGAGGCACCGCAAAGTTCGTCACTGCATTTACTGAGGCGGCAGACCTGCTTGGAGACGTACGAGTGATGAACCTGCATGATAGTCCTCCGCATTTCTCAAAAGGCGCGAAGAGTCGCGACTCTGACTTTACCGACTACCAGCAGGCCGCGCTCGATTGCGATGCGCTTTTTATTGCGACGCCAACGTATTGGTTCAACGTGCCCGCGATTCTGAAAGCATTTATTGAAGAAATCGACGAGGTAGACAAGATGTTCTACACCCGTCCGCGCGTATTAGGTGTCGCTATTTATGCTCCGCAGGGCGGCGAGCTTGGTGTTGCGAGCGCGCTCGTCTTTCCCCTTAATCACTTGAAATTCGCTCTTGTTGAGGAAGGTTACATTTTCCATCGTGGTGTTCCGATAGACGACTGGGCGTGGGCAGATATTGCTGCCATGCCAGAGCGCATGAAGCGAGTTCTCGGTTAGACGCGAGCGGTCGCACGCGTGCGCGCCGAACGCTCTCGCTCAGGGCCTTTGCGGACATCGAAGGTCAGTTCCTTGGTACCCTCCTTTTCACCGTCTTTCACATCGACTTTTACGGAGCCTCCCTCCATCACGCCACGCGCCACCATCATATTCGCGACCGCGGTGAGTATTTTGGTCTGTATGAGACGCTTCAGCGGGCGGGCACCGTACTGTGCGTTGTAGCCATCTTTCGAGAGATGATCGATTGCCGCATCGCTAAAGGCGATTGATATTTGTTTCTCAGCCAAACGATCGGCGACAATCTTAAGCTGCATCTTCACAATCTCGTGCACACTCTCCGGTGATAGGATGTCGAAGAGTATTACTTCATCAAGACGATTCAGGAACTCCGGTCGGAAGTACTCTTTGAGCGAATCCATCACCTTGTCCTTGACCTGATCATATCGCTCGCTCTCCGTGCGTGAGACACCTGCGCCGAAACCAAGCGAGGACATGCGATCGATATGCTCCGCGCCAATGTTCGAGGTCATGATAATGACCGTGTTTTTGAAGTTAACGGTACGACCCTTCGCATCAGTGAGGCGACCATTGTCGAGCACCTGCAAAAGAATGTTGAAGACCTCGGGATGTGCCTTCTCAATCTCGTCGAACAATATGACCGAATACGGACGATGGCGCACCAGCTCCGTGAGACCGCCGCCCTCATCGTGACCCACGTATCCCGGTGGTGAGCCAATCATCTTGGATACGGAATGTTTCTCCATGTATTCCGACATATCGACTCGAATAAGCGATTTGTCGCTGTTGAACAGGAATTCCGCGAGCGCCTTGGTGAGCTCCGTCTTTCCGACACCTGTGGGGCCCAAAAAGAGGAACGAGCCGACGGGACGATTCGGATCTGAAATCCCCGCGCGCGATCGCTTGATTGCATCGGAAACCTTCTGAACTGCCTCATCTTGACCGACGATGCGGGCGCGAAGCTCAAGCTCCATCCGAGACAGCTTCTCCGCCTCCTCCTCGAGCATTCGTGAGACCGGGACGCCGGTCCAGCGCGCGACCACGCCGGCGATGTCTTCGTCGGTGATTTCTTCTTTCAGGACGCGTCGCGTTTGCTGGAGGCGCTTGAGACGCTTCGTCGCCGCCTCGATTTCTTTTTCGAGCGACGGGATTGTACCGTAGCGAATTTCCGCAGTCTTGGTGAGATCCGTGCGGAGCTCCGCTGCATCGGCATCGATTTTGGCTTGTTCAAGCTCGCCCTTAGCGCGCTTAATTTCTGTGAGTGTCTCTTTC
>CAYGFN010000082.1:0-2644 GCA_964349145.1 uncultured Candidatus Saccharibacteria bacterium | reverse complement strand
TCACTGTCTGCGATCCTGGCGAAGCAGTGGTAAATGGTAAGTGCGAAGGCTGTTCGGTCAACCAGGGGAATGCATGCGGCGTGGCCAATGCGTGCGGTGCACGGGGTACGATTCAGTGTGATGGCAGCTGCCTGATGCCGAGTGCAGTCTCCTGTCCTGTACTTTGCGATGACGACGAATTCTATTGCGGGACGGGGACAAACGCAGGCAATCTCATGCTCAGAAGACACGGGACTGCGCCAGCGTGCCTCGTGACAGATATGGTGTACGAAATCTGTGCAGCAGGCTGTCGATTGGGTGCATGCGTACCCGTCATAGACCCGGGTGTAACGATTACCGCGAAGCCGACACTTGTGCGCAACGGTGGGATATCAGTGATTTCTTGGACTGCCGTGGATGTAAACAACTGCACCATCACAGGTGGTAAAGACCTGTGGCAATGCTTTGGCGGCGAGTGCGCTGCGATGTCGCAGAATTCCAAACCGATTAAGGAAAAGACAGCATACACAATCTCCTGCGAAGTTGATGATGCACCAAATATCGTAGAACAGGCGTGGGTAGACATCATTCCTGAGTTCATCGAGCGATAATTATGCTGCATCGGCACTCAGCGACGGCGCGCGTGATCACGCTACTCGCCGTATGTATCGGATTTGTGATGCCGATGATGGTGCTGGCGCAGTCGGCTGATTTGCGCGCGACGATTCGTGCCGAGCTCATGAATGATCCGCGCTCCGCGCAGCTCTCGGGAGCAGAATTAGACGCTATGGTGAATGCGCTCGCCGCGGAAGCGCAGGAGAAGGGGATAAGTCCGAATGATATTGCGTGGCGCCCGCAGGCTGAGGTCGCTTCATACGGACCAGACGCAGGTGCGGGCGGCACCTGTGATGGCTTCCCGGAATTCTTCTGTACGGTGCGGCATGCACTCGGATTCGATGGCTCGAATGTCGTGATTCCGATTGGCCTTCTCGTGACCTCAGGTCTCTTGTGGTTCTTGCTGCACGAATTGCGACTGCATCATCGGAAGGGTCTTAAGTAGCTACTCCGGAGCCGTGAGATTTTGAAACACCGACTTTTCTTCTGAAAAGTCTCAATCCTCGACTCTTCGTCTGCGGGGGTTTCAAAATCTCACGGCTCCTCCGCTCGTCGGAGGTAGGGAGTCGGGGGTTGCACTTTCCTTCGCTGTGCGTATACTGCCTCGACCCACGTCCCGAATCACGCCTGCCTGCCGGTAGGCAGGGACCACTGGCGAGGCTCGATTGGGTCCCGCTAGCGCGGGATTTTCAGTTTTGAGACCATGAACCCCGTTAGAAGCCACCTTCTATCGGACACCGTCGCAAAACACGAATCTCAGGGTATTCAATAAAACTTATGGCAGACAAAGCTTCTAACGGGGTGAAATTCATGCTCGGCACCAAGGGTCGTATGACACAAATCTTCGATGAGAAGGGTCTCGTCACTCCTGCAACGGTGATTACGGCAGGACCTCTTACGGTCACGCAGGTTAAGACCACGGAGAAAGACGGCTACTCATCTGCTCAGGTAGGGTATGGTACGCGCAAGGACAAAAATGTCGGCAAGCCCGTGCTCGGCCATTTGAAAGACCTCTCTACATTCCGCTACCTCCGCGAGGCTCCGCTCGAAGGAGAAATCGCGCGCGGCCAGGTCATCGATATCTCGGTATTCACCCCGGGGGACATCGTCGAAGTCTCTGCCATCTCCAAGGGTAAGGGCTTTCAGGGTGTCGTGAAGCGCCATGGTTTCTCCGGTGGTCCGCGCTCGCACGGTCAAAAGAACAAAGAGCGCGCACCGGGCTCCATTGGTGGAGGCGGTCGCGCAGGCGGTCGCGTCGTCAAGGGTATGCGCATGGCAGGTCGCATGGGCAACGATCGCGTCACTGTCCGCAATCTTCGCGTCTTGCAGGTGGATGCTGCGAGCAACACCATCGTAATTTCCGGCGCCGTCCCGGGGAAGCCGGGCACGCTCGTCGAAATCCGCAGCAAATAATTTTGAATTATGAAAAACGATATCTACACTATCGAGGGCAAAAAGGCGGGAAGCGTCGAGCTCCCTGAGAGTGTCTTTGGAGTGCGCTGGAATGACGCGCTCATGCACCAGGTCGTGACCTCCATGCAAGACAATGCCCGTACGCCGGTCGCTCACACGAAAGGGAGGGCAGATGTACGCGGCGGCGGTATTCGCCCGTGGAAGCAGAAGGGTACAGGCCGCGCGCGCCACAGCTCCATTCGCTCTCCTATTTGGCGAGGCGGCGGCGTCACACATGGCCCCTTGAAGCAGACCAATTTCTCACGCGAAATTCCGAAGAAGATGCGCGCGAAGGCCCTCTACATGGCCCTCTCCAAGAAGCTCAAGGACGGTGAGATTCTTTTCATCGACACGCTTGGCATGACATCACCGAAGACCGCGATTGCTCGGAAGGCACTCGTCGCACTCTCGAGCGTGAAAGGATTCGAGAAGCTCGCCACCAAGCGCGTGAATGCCGGCCTCCTCGCGCTCGCCGAGAAGAACGACGCTGCAGAAAAGAGCTTCCGCAACATCGGCTCAATCACCGCGACCGACATCAGGAACCTCAATCCTGTCGCCGTCTTGAAAGCGAAGTACCTCTTGATTGAAAATCCCGAGA
>CAYGFN010000081.1:0-2728 GCA_964349145.1 uncultured Candidatus Saccharibacteria bacterium | reverse complement strand
TCGAGTGCGATGTTCTCAGAAGCAGTGCACAGTTTCGCAGATACGCTCAATCAAGCGTTGCTACTCATTGGGCTCCGCCGGTCGCGCAAGAAGGCGGATGAGGAGTTTGGTTACGGCTACGGGTTCGAGCGTTTCTTCTGGGCGCTCATCTCAGCGTGCGGCATTTTTTTCGTAGGGGCGGGCGTAACCATCTATCACGGAATATCCAGCTTGCAGCACCCCGGCGCAGTGTCGATTGATACGACTATTTTTGTTGTCCTCTTCGTGGCATTCGCTATTGAATCGTGGACGCTCATCGTTGCGGTGCGCGCTCTCCGCGATGCGCACCCCGAACTCTCGTGGCGCGATCGCTATACACACGCGGACCCGACGACGCTCGCAGTTTTTTTGGAAGACGGTATCGCCGTTATAGGCGTCATCGTGGCAGCAGCAGCCATATCGATTTCTTATGTTACGCAGAATGTTGCGTGGGATGCGTGGGGTTCGATTGCAATCGGCTCACTGCTTGCCGTCGCAGCCGTCATGCTTATCGTCAAAAACAGGCAGTACCTCATCGGACGCTCCATCCCCGAAAGAGATCGCATGGGCATCTTAGAACTTCTCGCGAAAGAGTCTGCGATTGAGCGCGTCATCGATTTTAAATCGACGGTGCTCGATATCGGCGTATACCGCATCAAGTGCGAAGTTGAATTCAATGGATCCGCACTCCTCGACGCTGAACATCAGATGGGAGAGCTACGGAACGACTTTGAGAAAATTAAGAACGACTACGAGGAATTCAAGAAATTCTATGTCGATTATGCGGATCGCGTCCCGCGACTCATCGGCAAGAGAATCGACGAAATCGAATCACGGATACGTGATCAATTCCCAAAAGTTCGTCACATAGACATTGAGATTAATTGATATGGAATATACCGGCATTGTGCGAGAGGGTGAGAGGCGCGGCGCGACGCTCGGTTATCCGACCATCAACATCGAAACCCCTCTTCGGGGTGCGGATGGAGTGTATGCGGCCCGTGTTCGCATCGAGGGCGCAGAGTACCAAGCTGCCGCATTCGCAAATCCGGTGCGCGGGGTGCTCGAGGCGCACCTTCTCGGCTTTGTCGGTGATGTATACGGACAAAAAGCGACAATCATGCTGAAGAAGAAAATTCGCGATGCCGAGGAGTTTCATTCTGATTCTGCTTTGCGGGCGGCGATTGCAGAGGACGTAAACGCCGTCTCGCAATTCTTTGGCGACGCTACGTAAATACAGCATGTTTACCGGAATCATCGAGAGTACCTCACGCGTAGTAGCTCAGACGCCATCGGAGAGCTGTACGTGCGTTCGCATCCGCACGCCGCGTGGATGGCGACTCACTCGCGGCCAGAGCGTTGCAATTGATGGGGTATGTTCGACCGTCGCGCGGGTCGGACGCGGATACTTTGATGTGGAATACATGCAAGAGACGCTCGATAAAACAATCGCCGCACGCGGGACTCCCGGTACGGTGGTAAATCTCGAACGCTCTATGCGCGTGGGAGATCGAGTAGAAGGCCATTTCGTCGCGGGTCATGTCGATGCGCGCGGGACCATCCGCTCTGTCCGAGACAACGTACTTACCATGACAGTGCCAGCGAGTCTCGGGCGATTTCTTGCGGTGAAAGGCTCCGTCACGGTGAATGGCGTCGCTCTGACCGTGACGAGGGCGACACGCAGCTCCTTCTCAGTTGCACTCATTCCCCATACGAGCACACACACAAATCTTGGTGCTCTGAAGAGTCGCGCACAGGTCAATGTGGAAATTGATATGGTGGCGCGCTACCTAGACTCACTCCTTAAAAAGCGATAGGGTACGCGGCATGAGACGACAGCAACGTGTTCGTGCGGTGGGCAATGCCTCGGCGCTGCGCGTCGGTATCGTAGTCGCGCAGTTTAATGAGGACATAACGGAGAAGTTGCTTGCCGGCGCTCGAGATACGCTCCGGACCTTCAAGGTGAAGGAGCACAACGTCTACGTCTTGCATGTGCACGGGAGCTACGAACTTCCGCTCGCAAGCGCACGAATCATCAAACGCCATAAAGTGCATGCGGTCATCGCGCTCGGGTGTATCGTAAAAGGCGAGACAAAGCACGATGAGTACATTGCGCACGCCGTCGCGCAGGGGCTTATGGACGTGATGCTGAGCGCCCAGGTACCGGTCGGATTTGGAGTGATCACCGCGACGACGCTGCGACAAGCGCAGGCGCGGGCGTGCGGCTCAGCAAACAAGGGGAGTGAGGCGGCGCGCGCCGCACTCGAGGCCGCGCTGTCGTAAGGTTATACTGCACCACATGATTCGTCCGGGAAGGCTGGTAGCGTGGGGTCCGGCACTCGTCTTTCTCGCTGCGATGTTGTGGGCGACAGACGCGCCCTTCCGGCTCCACCTAACGGGCACGTTGTCGTCCAGTTTCATCGTTTTTGCTGAGCATTTCGTAGACATTTTGATAGCAATTCCGATCCTTATCTGGTCATGGGCCGACCTCAAGAAACTTTCGCGGAGAGAGTGGATGGCCATCATGGTTATTGCGATTGGCGGATCGGCGCTCGCTTCTATTGCGTTTACGCAGGCATTCCACTACGTCAATCCGTCGGTGGCGATTTTGCTCCAAAAAGTGCAACCGCTTATCGCGATTCTGCTCGCAGGGGTGTTCTTGGGGGAGCATATGCACCGTCGTTTCTGGGTATGGGCATCCGTCGCCCTT
>CAYGFN010000080.1:0-2771 GCA_964349145.1 uncultured Candidatus Saccharibacteria bacterium | reverse complement strand
TCGTCTGCCACCCGCTTGGCGACGAATGCTTCTACCTCGGCGCCGGTCATACCGGGCTTCAATATCTCCGCTGCCATGCGGACATGCCGAGCGAGACGCTTCCCGCCTTCGCGTAAAATATCTATTTCTGCCTGGGTCTTCGCAATCATGCGAGCGTGAGAGCGGAGAGAATATTTTTGTGGATGGATTCAATATCAGGCTCGCCGTCGATTTCGATGACATTCCAACCGAGTTTGTTGAGTTCCACAATCGACGGCACAACGTGCTCCTTATACCAGGCAAAGCGGCTCGCGATTGCCTCGTCTTTGGCATCATCAAAGCGCCCGCGCGCGACGAGACGCGCCTTGGCGCTCTCCGGCGTCAGCGTGAGGACGATAGCCGTCAGATTCTGACGGTCCCATGATTTCATCATGTCATCGACCGCGCGTGACTGATCGGGGCGGCGGCAAGTACCATCCAGCAGCAAATGTTCAGCCCCTGTAAAATGCTCGTTCAAGTAACCGGTCAGCATGTAAATCGGCATGAAAGACGGCACCAGACCGCCTGCGTGGAGAATCTCACCCGTCTTTTTTGCAAGCGAACTGCCCGTCTCCATAAATGCGCGCAGGAGATTGCCCATGTTGGGGATCACGATGGGGCGCGCCGAATCCTTCTCCTTCAGGAATTTCTCAAGCAGCTCCACCTGCGTGCCCTTCCCCGAGCCTGAGATGCCGAAAAATGCGACGGTGATTGGTTGCATAGTTTTACAAAGTATACCCCGTGAGATATGAAGAAGAAACGCTCACGTTCGCTCTGATTTTAGTAACAAAATAGTTCATAGAAAGCGTCCCGATGTGTTATCTCACAGGGTATAGCCTTCGGCGCGAAGAATCTCCACCACATTGTCGACGGCCTCTGTGAGTGCACCGTCAGCGTTTACGACTCGATGATCATACTCGGGGGCGTGTTCGCGGAGCTCGTTTTCGGTAATTTTCATACGTTCGTCAAATTCTTTCTGCGACCACTCCGGATTGCGAGCACGCAAACGCGCCTGAAACTGCTCGAGTGATTCCGGCATGATGAAAAAGGTCGTCGCGTTATACGCGCGCTTCAAGTAGCGCGCACCCTCAATGTCTACCTGCGCAACAACGATTTTGCCCTTCCCGATTTTCTCGTCGAGATCCGGTTTATAAATGCCGTACCACGTATTCAGCGCAGCAACGACGCGATGCTCGGGAATGTTGCCCGCGGCCATCTCTCGATCGAAGCGCTCCTGCGAGAAGAAATGATAGTCGATACCGTCTACCTCGCCCGGCCGCGGCTGCCGGGTCGTCGCTGTGACGAGCCGCTCCGAATGCGGAAGCCGCTTGAGAAGTTCATCTAGAATTGCATTCTTGCCGCTTCCTGATGGCCCGGCGATGACGACGACGTGTTTCATATATTCCGAGAAATCTACCACACTCTCCCTATTTATTGAACCTTATTGAACCTTATTGAATCGGCACGAGCGGCGCCAGATGCTAGGCACGGAGAAAGCGATTCACGAGTCGTGCTGACGTACGGTGAGTGAATCGCTGAGGCTCCGTAACGACGCAGATGGCGTCGATTCGTGGCGATTTAGTACTCGCGGATGGAGGTTTGCGCGTCGATTTTCTTCACCAGATCGAGCACGACCGAGACAGCGATGAGGAGCGCGGTGCCGCCAATCGAGACTGCGGTGATGCCCGTCGCGCCCTGCAACACAATCGGCAAGACCGCGAGGATGCCGAGGAAGAGCGCGCCAACGAGCGTGATGCGCGTGATTATATTGCCGAGATACTCTGCAGTAGTCCCGCCTGGGCGTACGCCCGGAATGAATGCGCCATTCTTCTGGAGATTCTTCGCAATCTGATTCGGCTCGAAGGTAATCGCCGTGTAGAAGTACGTGAAGACGACTACGAGGAAGAAGTAGAGTCCGCCGTATATCCACGTGTTCTGGAGCCACAGTGCCACCGCCGCGCCGCCCGCCGCAAGATACGGAATCGTGGTCTGCGAGAGGAAGGTCGCAATCATTTGCGGGAAGAGCAAGAATGAGAGTGCGAAGATAATCGGCATGACACCCGCCTGATTCACGCGAAGCGGCAAGTAGGTGGAGATGCCACCCAAGACCTTCGAGCCGCGGACGCGGCGCGCGTAGGTGACCGGAATCGGACGCTCTGCCTCGGTGATGAAGACGACACCCGCCATGACGACGAGGCCTGCAGCGATGAAGCCGACGTACGCAGGCAGCTGCGAGACATCGAAGGCGAAGATCACCTGCGCAAGCGCGCTCGGGATGGCGGCGACGATACCCGCAAATATGATGAGCGAGACGCCGTTGCCTACACCATACTCGGTGATCAATTCACCAATCCACATGAGAAGCATCGAGCCGGCGGCGATGACCATGACGTTGGTCATGAGCTCGAGGAAGGTAAGCTGCGCGATAATCCCCTGCTGCTGGAAGAGCAAGATAAAGCTAAATGCCTGAATGAAAGCGAGTGGGACCGTGAGATAGCGGCTGTACATGGCGAAGCGCTGACGACCAGCGTCGCCCTCCTCCTGATACATCTCCTTGAGCTTCGGCACGAGCACGGTCATGAGCTGCATGACGATGGACGCTGTGATGTACGGGCCCACACCGAGCATGACGATGGAGAGATTCGAGAAGCCGCCGCCGGAGAATATGTTGAGGAGTCCGAAGAACTGGTTGTTGTTGAGAAACGCTTCGAGTGATCCCGCGTTGATGTCCGGGACAGGGATGACTGCAAGCA
>CAYGFN010000079.1:0-2779 GCA_964349145.1 uncultured Candidatus Saccharibacteria bacterium | reverse complement strand
CGTAAGGCCCGAGAGGGCTACACGAGCGCGTGCGCCCGGCACTTCGTTCATCTGACCGAATACGAGCGCGGTCTTGTCCAAGACGCCAGATTCTTTCATTTCATGGTAGAGGTCGTTGCCTTCGCGCACGCGTTCACCGACCCCGGCAAACACTGAGTACCCGCCGTGCTCGGAAGCGACGTTGTGAATGAGCTCCTGAATGAGCACTGTCTTGCCGACGCCTGCGCCGCCAAAAAGTCCCACCTTGCCGCCCTTGATAAACGGTGCGAGAAGATCGACTGCCTTGATGCCCGTTTCAAAAAGTTCTGCTTTGGTTGATTGTCGGACGAATGCCGGAGCTTTCGCATGAATCGGCAAGCGCTTTACATCCTTGCCTGCTGCTCCGTTCCCATCGATTCCCTCGCCACTAACATTAAACATTCTTCCGAGTGAGGCTTCACCTACCGGTACCGAGATTGGCGCACCGGTGTCTACGACCTCGGTGTCGCGTGCGAGTCCTGAGGTGTCTTGCATCGCGATGCAGCGTACGCGATTGAGGCCGAGGTGCTGAGCGACCTCGAGGACGATCCGTCGACCTGTGCCCTGCCTGCCGGCAGGCAGGTTCACTTCGAGCGCGTTCTGTATATCAGGAAGATTCTCGTCGAAGCGAACGTCGACGACAGGTCCGATAATTTGGGTGATGGTGCCTTTGGACATAGCTATTTCACGAATTGCTTAACGATAATGTAGGCAAGAGCTGCAGAGCCGCCACCAGCTAAGGCCGAACGAAGATATGAGTTCATTTCCGCCAACTGGCCTTCAAATATGACGAGGAGAACATAGATGAAGGCGCTGGTCAGGATGCCGACAAAAATGGCTTGTTTCCAATTCATAGTTGAGAGGATTATAGCCGTTATTTATTAAATTTCTAGGGGATTACCGTATTGTTCGACGAAGAGCGCTGCGGGCCGAAAAAGCGGCTGCGGCAATTCCTCCCACCTCACCCACTGCCATTCGTAGTATTCCGTCGGTAGTACGACCGGCTCCCCCGCTTTCCAATCCGCCCTGTAAAAGGTCGTCTTGTAGATAACATCGAGCTCCTCATTGTAATCGTCGATCATGATTTCGAGTGGACGAAGATTCGCGATTTCGATTGCCGCTTCCTCCTGCACCTCTCGTTTCGCGCACTCCTCGAGCGTCTCCCCCGGATCGAGATGCCCTCCCGGCGGGCACCAGGTGTTTTCGCCGTGGATAGAGTGACGGCGACCGATGAGAAGCAGGTCTCCCTTATGCACCCATACACCCGTGCCGTATCGCACTTCCGGTTCGCTCATACAAATTCTTTTAACAAAATCTCCCTGAGATTCGCAAATGCTCTCATGCGATGGCTCACCGTGTTTTTTTCTTCTGTCGTCATCTCTCCGCCTGTCTTGTCGCCGTTGTCGTAGTAGAAGATCGGGTCCATTCCGAAGCCGTTGGTTCCCCTGCTCTCGAAAGCGACTCTGCCGAGCGAAACTCCTTCGCTCATACGCACTTTATCAATCGTCGGGTCGTATACGACAATCACACTGCGCGCCGCTCCACCTCGTTCCCCTTCTGGCACATCACGCAAAGCTTCGAGCATCTTGGTGCACCCGCCATCCGGCGTCTCCGCGCCGAATTCTGCAGTAAAAACGCCGGGCTTGCCGCCGAGGTGATCTACCTCGAAGCCCGAATCTTCAGAGAGTGTGAGCTTGCCGGAGCGCTTGCCGTAGATAAAGGCCTTTGTGAGCGCATTCGCCTCATACGTCGTGCCGACCTCCTCCACGTCCGCGGCGATGCCGAGGTCCGCGAGCCCGATGATCTTAAACGGAAGCCCCGCGAACAGTGCGGAGATTTCATCCACTTTGCCCTGTCGGCTGGTCGCAATCAAAAGTTCGCGCATATCAGGTGACGCGACGTTTAATCCTTGAACCCAAGCAGTCCGTAACGCTTAAACATATCAGCGCTTTTCACATCGATATCGGCTATGATCGCGCCGCGATCATAGCCGTGGTCATCGAGATACTTAATGAGTGCCTCTCTCCCGACTTCAAGTAATTTCTCCGGGACGGCATTTATGAGATCACCCACGACTGCTTCTTCAGCGGCGTGTATCGCACCATTTGCAATCGCCCTGGTCATCTCGTATTCAGCATTATTCGAGATGTCGTTGACTGTGCTGCGCAGTACATTGGCAACTTTGGAACGCATTTCAGCGTCAGCAGCGAGCGGCCGAACATGCTGATTAAAATTCTCCCTCATATTATTTCATTGACTCGATGCCCGAGGTGATTTCGCTCACTTCGCGCGTGATGGCTGCCTGACGCACTTTGTTGAACTTGCGGGTGAATGCCTGCGCCATTTCCTTGGCTTTGTCGGTCGCGCTCTTCATCGCGACCATACGCGCTGAGTGCTCAGAGGCTTTGTTCTCGAGGAGCGCATGGAATAGCGCGATGCTGAGGAGCTTCGGGAGCAGAACCCCGAGGACCTCATCAGCATCCGGCTCTATTGTGTACGCAAGCGGCTTGCCCTCCGAAGCCTTGGCGGAAGAGGGCGCGTACTTGCCGCGTGCGGGGCGAATGCCCGCAACAATCTCGTGCATCATGTGAGCCTTGATTGGTACGATTTTGTGCGCTGTCGGCACCTGTTCAAATGACGAGACGAAATTCTGATACACCACAGTGACGCTCGTCACATCAGGGCGGGAGATAATGCCGCTCGTGATTTCTCGAGGCTCCGCTTCTGAGACGTCGTCGCTGACATTGGTCTTGTTGAGTCC
>CAYGFN010000078.1:0-2806 GCA_964349145.1 uncultured Candidatus Saccharibacteria bacterium | reverse complement strand
TCACTGTTTCTCCGACTTGTGCGGAGACTGCCGCCTTCTGCGGTGCGGCCGCTGTAAGGATTTCAAATCGGCGTACCACGATGTCAGCGCCACGATCAAAGCCGGAGACACTGACGCGCTTCCCGACGAACGCGGTATCAAAAGACACACTCATCGCCATACAGGCGATTACCGCTTCGCCTGTCCCGCACAGACTGTTGGCATCAAAGGTGAGAAGTTTGTGAAGCGCGGGCGCACCCGGTCGCTCGTACACAAGGATGAGCTCGCCCTGCGGTAGACCCGGATTCCCTGCTGTGATGACACCTTCATATTTCGAGAGCATGTCACTCAGCGGGCACGCTGCGAATTCACAGTGTGGTCCGGTGCGGCGGACCGCTGTGCCATCGGGGCAGATCTTCGCTTCCATGGTGCAGGCCTGAGCCTGCGGTGGCCCCGACTGGATGGTGGTAAAGACGAGCGAGCCAACGATGCAGAGCGCGACGATGCCCGCCAGCGTGCTCAGAATGGAGATTTCTTTCATACGTACAGTATACCCCGTGAGATATTTACGCCGAGATTTTGTATCATTTCGATATTTGCAGACCACTCCGCGATGCAAGAAATCGGTGCGTGTATCTCATGGGGTATAGACGCTCGAAGCGCCTCACTATTTCTTTCGAGAGGATTACCTTTATGACTGCGTCTTGGCATCCTTCAGAGCGTTCAAAATTTTCTTCACCGTCTCGATACTCTCGTCGTCGAGAATAGAGAATGGTGTCGCTTTTACTTTGATCTTTTTGAGCGCAGCCAGCTGCTTTTTTAGCGTCGCCGCGTCTACCTGATCACATTTGCTGAGTAATACATACTCCGTCTTCTTTGCGAGTTCGGGGTTGTATTCTTCCAGCTCTGTACGAACGATTTTGTAGTCTCGCACCACGTCGTCGCTCTCCGCAGAGACAAGGTGGAAGAGCGTCTTGGTGCGCTCAATGTGTTTGAGAAATTTGACGCCGAGCCCTTTGCCATCAGAAGCGCCTTCAATGAGTCCCGGGATGTCGGCAATGATCAATTCGTAGTAAGCGCCGAGATGCGGCTCGAGCGTAGTGAATGCGTATGCGGCCACGCGCGATTTCGCAGCGGTCAGTGTATTGAGGAGGCTCGATTTCCCGGCATTCGGTAATCCCACGAGACCCACGTCGGCAATGAGGCGGAGCTCGAGGTGGTATGTAATGACGTCGCCTGCCTTGCCTTCCTCAAACTCTTTCGGCGACGTATTGGTAGATGATCGAAATTTAAAATTGCCGCGACCGCCATCCCCACCACCCGCGACCAGTGCCCGCTCACCGACTTCGGAGATTTCTCGCGTAAACCCCGTCTCTATATTCGTGTATCGCGTACCGGTAGGGACCTTGATGATGAGGTCTTCCCCACCCTTGCCGTCAATAAATTGTCCGCGGCCGTTCCCGCCATCTTGCGCCTTCACCACTTTCCTGCTCGCAAACGCCTTGAGCGCCGAGACATCAGCGACGCCTTCGAGAAATATCGAAGCGCCACGTCCGCCATCCGCCCCCGTAGGGCCGAGGGATTTCTTGACCTTATTGAACGCCGCAGAGCCACGACCACCGTGACCGGCTTCGAAGCGTATGGTGAGATCGTCGATCAGCATCAGAGGATGCTACCACAAGGGGCGCGATTACATGAAGTACCCGAATCCTGTCCCTGCGAGATACACGCCCACTATGACGGCGAGTACGCCGCCGACACCATACCACTGAGGAGTATTGAAGGCACCGATGAACTTCTGAACGCGACGATACGGCATGCTCGCGTACAGCACACCTTCAAAGACGAGCATCCAACCGATGACTGCGATGATGCCATCAGCAGAAGCCGTGACGGTCGGATACGTAAGGACAATGCCGATACCGGCAAGAATCTCGACGAACGCAATCACCATGAGGAGCGGTCGATTGGCTGCAAGCTGCCTGATTGCCGGCATAATCGACTGGCGACGATACAAAACAATGACGCCGACTAAGATGAAATACAAACCGAGTAACTGAGCGAGTGAAAGTTCCATATAAAATTGGAATTAATAAATGATGATACATACAGAGTAGCACCTCGTCGTAGAGAAAAGCGTGCTTCACATGTATACCTGTGAATATTGATTTATGACTGCGGAGTCGTGCTGATGGTGAACATCTTGGAAGGACTTCGATGCCCCTTTACCATGCGTACATCTTTTGTGCGCACACTGTAGCGCGCCGCAATGATCGCGATGACGCGCTCATTCGCCTCATTGTTCTCTGCTTTTTCGCGCACTGAGATTTCCAGACGCGTGGGAGCGACTTCCCGGACGATCTCTTTGCGGGCGCCCGCCTTCACCTTTACCTGTACGTGCATAGGCATATCCTATGGCACGCATCATTTCTTTGCTATCTTTAGCGTGTTTGGTCTGCCGGATCGTCCCTGGCCGCGCCTGCGGCTCGGCCGCGGGCAGGCTAATGGTAGGGACGGCAATGAGCTACTGGATTTACATACTTCAGAGTAAGAAAGACCAGAAGTATTACGTCGGCCTCACGTCCGATGTGCCTAAGCGACTGACCTACCACAATGCGGGAAAGGTACGTTCGACAAAGCATCGAATCCCCTTTGAGCTTTTGTGCAAAGAAGCTTATGCTACGAGAACCGAAGCCCGCAAGCGTGAGAAGTTTCTTAAAAGCTACGCGGGTGTCGGAGAAAAACAGCGAATTTTGCGCAATTTGTAATTTCTGCCGGATCGTCTAATGGTAGGACATCGCCCTTTGGAGGCGAGTATCTTGGTTCG
>CAYGFN010000077.1:0-2857 GCA_964349145.1 uncultured Candidatus Saccharibacteria bacterium | reverse complement strand
GAAAGCGAATCCGGAAGCCCATCGCGCCAGCTTCTCGAGCGTCTCGGCGGCAAAATCATACACATACTCGACGAGAGCTTCGAGGAGGAGTTGGAAGCGACCCGGCACAATCTTGACCGAGCGCCAGATGACCACCGCAGCGACGATGAGGACCAGCATTGATACCCAGCTTGTGATAAGCGTGTTGGTAATCGGAATGCCCCAAATCTGTCCGACACGCTCAGCAGCCAATTCGACGTGAATCGTCTTCTCGTGCGGCACCTCCTCCGCATGTACTTCCGTCACGGTTGTTTCAATTTCGTGAGACTCTGTGTCCATAAAGATGGCGGCATTCTAGCATTCTTTTTCACTTTTTCTATCCACGCAATCGAAAACGACCGCCAAATCTGACGGTCGTTTTCTCAGCGGACGTGTTGAATTTAGAGATCACCCAGTGCCTTCTTCGGAGGCAAAAGCACGTTGTCGATAAGATAGACGATGCCGTTCTTTCCGACGTACTCGGTAATCACAATAGCGCTGTTGACCATCGGAATCTTATTCTCTGCGTAGCTAAAATTGAGTTCATCGCCTGAGAGCGCTCGCATGCTGCCTGCGAGCTCTGCGTCTACATCCACCGCCCGGTCGGTAATCACGTGATACTGCACGAGACGCTTTTTCTCGGCGGTCGATAGATTCGAAATTGTGCCTCCTGAGAGTTGTGCAAATGCACCGTTCGTCGGCACGAATATGGTGTACGTGCCGGTCGATTTTACCGTAGCAGACACCCCGGTCGAGCTAAAGAGTGATCGAAACTGCGATGCACCGGAGAGGCTCGAAACGATGGTCTGCACCGTCTGAGTCGAGCGAATCACCTTGGTAATTGTGACATTCGAGCCGGGGACGCTCACTTCTCCACTACCCGAAGTATTCGTCACCGTCTCTGTGGTTGACGAGTCTTCTACAAGCGGGAGCGTCGGTTGATTCTCGGAGAGATACCACGCGAGAAGCGAGGCAATGATGAGAATAACGACCGTACCGAGCCACAAGCGAGTTTTATGATTCATAGTAAGTGATTATGTTTGTATAAATACTGCACCTCTTGAGCATACCTTACTGGGGCGATTACTGCTTGATTGCCTTCATAAATGAGTGCATATGTTGCGCAACGACCCGCTCCGCTCCTTTAAATGAGTGTCCGACTTTCGGGACGACAGCTACACGATTAGTGCGATTCAAGTGCTCGGTAAACCAGTCCGCCATCTTGCGAGGAGGCCTGTCGCGATACTCATCCTTTTCGGCGAGCAAGACCAGGATAGGCACGCGCACCTTCCGGAGCGCAACCGGGGTGCGCTCGGGCGCCCAGTACGTAAATATTTCCTCAAGGCTATCGCCCGAAAAGAGGCTCACGTAGCGCTGTGCATCGGTGAGCAAGGGCCACGGTCGGAGACTTTCGGGCATGAGCTGATTTCCTCGGCCGCTCTTCACCAGTGCTCTCGCGTGTGCAAGACCCTTAGTAATCGCGGCTCGAGTCGACATGGTGAGCTCCGCTGCATAATCGCTTATTGGCGCGAGGAGAATTATTCCTTTCACTCCCCGCCCCTTGGCCGCCCAGTACACAGATTTCTGACACCCTGTCGAATGACCGGCAAGAAAGATCTCTCGTGCACCAGCTGCTTTTGCAAACCGTATAGCACCTTCGATATCATCGGCGCAATCAGTAAATATTTCGTGAGCGGATCCGACTCGCAGACTTTTCGCCCCGCGCGACGCATACATGACTTTGCCATGCCCGCGATTATTGAAAGCGAGGACGGCAGTGTCCTTATCGACGAGCGCATCCGCGATGCCGAGCTTACTAAACATCGAGCTGCCAAGTCCGTGCACCCAGATGACAACGCGCTTCGCCTTCGCAGGACCAAGCCACAGACCGTTGAGCTGGACTTTCCTAGGAGTCACGAGCTCAACTGTATATGCGGGTCGCATGGCTGCCTTCATATGATTCCATTAGACGCTAAGGAATGAGATATGCAAGAGCCCCGTTCGCGCGTTGCGAACGGGGCTCTGCCTGATCGGCGGATTATTTGCTTACTGCGAGAGCGTGCAGGCCGGCCTTATCAAGGATGCCGAGTGCGAGACGCAGTTCCTTTTGTGTCGTTGGCATATCGCGGATGTCGATTTTGCCGACCACCCTGATCTCGACTTCGGAGCAGCGACCGAGGACGCGAGCCGTGTTGTGGGTCTTGCCGCCAGCGCGCGCCGTGTCCGTCGTGTCGAAGAGAATGTCTACCTTGTTGACCATGCGGGCATTCATCACGTCGCCTATGACGCGGAGTCCGATTTGATCCTTTACGAGCTCCAGACCGCAATTCGGCGAGCTGGATGCTGCGACCACTTCGATGACGGTGCCAAAGGGCAGCTCATCTGCAAGGTCACGAGAGCGAGCCGCAATAATGTCGGGATTGGAGAATGCTCCGCTCGCCGTAATATCAGGCGTACTGTCTGTCTGACCGGGGACGGCATTGTATGCGGTCATACTAACGGAATAGGAGGGCAATTCGACTAGCGCCATCACTGGCTGGGTCGATGCCATCGGACTCCAAACAAAAAGGCCCGTTACGGCCGTAGTTATGAGTGTATTCATGGGAATAGCTGTGATTACCAGCTACCTCCGTATTGTAACATTTAAGGCCTTGACTGTCAATACCTTTTCGTGGCGTAGTAACCGCTTCTGCAAATCAAAGATGAGCTTTTAAGCCATATTTCGGCCTTGACGATTGGAGCTTTACGTCCCCTCCTGCCAGCTGGCTTGGTACTTTTGCTGCTCCGGGGTCAGGGTGTCGATGCGCATTCCCATGGCTTTGAGCTTAAGGGTGGCTAC
>CAYGFN010000076.1:0-2911 GCA_964349145.1 uncultured Candidatus Saccharibacteria bacterium | reverse complement strand
TCATCATGTCCATCGGTGTCGGATTCTTGCTTGCAAACGTGCGATCGCAGGTGCGTTCGTACGGGCCACACTTGGAAGCGCCATATATCGAAAAGATTGCGACACTCGCAAAGTTGGTGCCACGGGGTACAACGATACTCACCACGTCAGAAGAAGCGCCGTGGTTTGAGGGATTCACGCAGGCGCACGTCGCAGCACCGGGGATGCTGCACGACAACCACAATCTGGAAGAGTGGGTTCATTTCTGGAGCACAGAGTCCCCCGAAGAAAAGATTGCGTTTCTCGCTGAATTGCCGCATCCGCTCTACATATCGACGCTCGGCGAACTCTCGCATCTCCTCGGCTCGACCACCATTCCCTGCATCGAGCCGGTCACTGAACACCTGTATTTCGATGCGTGCAGCCGCACGCCCTAAGTTATTTCGCGAGGATCTTGCAGAGCGCCTCAAGTTCTTCTCCCTTTTCCCTGATCATATTCTCGGCGATGAGCTCCAATGAATGCAGGTTTGTCGCGCTCGCATCATCGAGCGGAGAGGTGTCGGCCTGCATCGGCAACTGGAATCGATAGTAATGATTGAGATTATCGCCTTTGGTATTCATGAGGACCTTCAACTGGTGATCGACGATATCAACGGACCCCGTGAGAAGGATTCTCAGCAGCGGCCTCGCCCATTGTGCAGCCCCCCATCCATTTGTCGTTTCATACATGTGACTCGCGCCGTAGTCGCCTGTACCGAGCGAGACCACGAGATACTCCTCCGCATCGGGGAACATGAGTTTGGCTTCCACATATGCACACATCGCTGGATTGTTTGCGATCACGCCACCGTCGACGAAGACGAGATGCTTAAGCAGCGACAGATCTTGGGATTCGATGACGTAGGGCTTGAAAAATGTCGGAGCAGATATCGTCGCGAGCACTGCTTGCTGAAGCAGAAAATTCTTGGCGGGATCACGCTTCGCATCGTGGCTCTTGAAAAAGAGCGGTACGCCGAGTTCGAGCTCAAACGCGGGAATCAAAACTTCTGTGAGCGCGTCTTTGAGGCTCACCTGACCGTACTGACGGTTGAATACTTCCTCCGCGCCATCAGACGGGTATTTGGCATCAACAACGCTCCCTCCGGAGAGAATCTGGTGCCAAAGCGAATGCGAGAAGACCTTCGGGCCTTCATCCTCATAGACCTTTACCAAACTTTTACCGGTGAACTTCGGCGTGCCGTCTTCGAGCGGCGTCACGAGACACGCGGCCATGATGCCGCCGGTCGAACTTCCGGCGATCAGGTCAAATAGTTCGTACGAGTGCTTGCCCGTGAGTCGCTCTATTTCCGCAATAATCATCGCCGGAATGACGCCGCGCATTCCCCCGCCGTCAATCGAGAGTATCGTGACTCGCTTTTTCATGCGCGAAGTATACCCCGTGAGATAGTTAGTACATATGGAACGGGCGAATATAAACCTCGCTTCAAACTTATGAATATTGCAGCGAGATGCGTGCTGCGTATCTCACGGGGTATATCAGCCGCGTGCGAATGTTCTCAAAACGGATTGATTGTATAGTGTCCCTATGGTGCTGGAAAACAAACGCGTCGGATTTGATTACACTATTCTCGAAGAGATCGAGGCGGGTTTGGAATTGGAAGGATTTGAAGTGAAGTCGCTGCGCAAAGGACTCGGCTCCCTCAAGGGTTCGCGCGTCGTCGCACGCGGCGGCGAGGCATACCTCGTGGGCGCGACCGTCCCCGCATGGCAGCCGGCAAATGCCCCGAAGTCCTACGATCCCGAGCGCACGCGCCGCTTGCTCCTCAATCAGAAAGAAATCGCACACATTTCGAGCGCAGAGGGCGAAAAAGGGTTGACAATAGTGCCACTTAAGGTGTATAATGAAGGACGAAATCTGAAGCTCCTCGTCGCTATTGCCCGCGGAAAGAAAAAAGAAGACAAACGTCAAAGCATCAGGGCGCGCGAAGAGAAGCGCAGGATTCAGCGCACTTTGAAAGACTGAATACGTACTGTGGCTGGTCTCTCGCCACCTCTAATTCTGCAAAGAATTGGAGGTGGGGGGTGATCGGTTTCGACAGGGAAACCGGTATCTATACGCGCGACGCAAAGCTGCAGCACCTTTTGAAACTGCTGCAAATTCTTCAAATGCGACCAAAACCGCATTCGGAGTTCTTTCACCTATTCAGATGAAAGATCTTCAGTTCGCTTACGCTACGGCCTAAGTGACCGTTCACCCGCTCTCGAAGCTTGATAGGCGGCGGGATGGACGTCAACAAATTCAAGCACTAAGCGGATCGCTCGCTCCGCTTTAAGAATAGAGCTCGGTATTGTGTGATTCTGTCTCTCTCATACGCACAATACTTAAATCTCAAGAGAGTCTACGCATCGTAGACACGTATATTTACTTTTCTCTGGACCCGGGTTCGATTCCCGGCACTTCCACCACAGTCACGAAAGGCGCCGCAAGGCGCTTTTTCGTTTGGAGCTCCTCGACAACTCATGAGCCACATGCCATGCTTCTTTCATATGAAAAGAAACCTCGCAATCGCATTCTCATTATTCGCACTCGCACTTCCGATAGGCACTGCCGCGCTTGTCACGTGTCGTGACACCGACAAGGGATGCTCACTTGAGCAAAATCTGCAGCTCATTAAAGATGCAAACGCGATGGGTTTATCACGAGTTGAATTGATAGATATTTTACAAGAGGCAGTACAACAACTGAGTGACCAGCTCGCACTTCTAAGCTCTAGTGGACGAACAATCAATTGTGTTGACCTGCAATCCGATCTCTGGATCGGCAAGACGGATGCCACGACCGGCGGTGAGGTCTCTAAATTGCAGCGATTTCTTCTGAATCAAGGATACGGCGATTCTGCATCTGACTTTCGCAATCCAACCGGATATTACG
>CAYGFN010000075.1:0-3078 GCA_964349145.1 uncultured Candidatus Saccharibacteria bacterium | reverse complement strand
AAGAAAAGGAACACGAGGCGGGCAGTAATGATAAGTCCATTGCCGTAAAAAGTTCCATACAACACGCTCGAGAAAAAAGGCTCGTCCTTTTCCGCAGTGAGGATTCGGTCATCAGACTCGTTTATCCCGGCAATTTTACCAATTCTATACAAGACCGGCGGCGTATTTTTATCGTGCAGAACAAGTAGTTCAACTATGAAGTACGCACGTTTGTCCAAAATTACACGATCGAAAACGAGGGTATTCGCGTTCTCGATTCGAGGGTGAAGGTTATTCCGAATATACTCAGAGCTCGAGTCAACGAAACGGGTCTCCACAATGCTGCCGCTATTGATTCTCAATCCCCAGTTATTGACCTGGTCAAAATCGTTTTGAGTTATATCAGTTTGTCCAGTATTTTCGAACCTGACCCTATATATTTTTAAGTTTAAATTTTGCTCCTGAATATTGCTGCCTCTGAATACGAGCTGAAGATCGGCAACAGGTTGTCTAACGTCCAACACATTAATCTCGTTAGTGATTTGCGAAGACACATTTGGGGAGCTGAAAAATTGGTAGTAGGCAGCAATAAGACCAACAATAAGCGCAACAGCGCCGACGATTTTTCCTATCCCCCATCCGCATTTTTTTACAAAAGGCCAATCGAATTTCATAGACTTAGTATGGCCACGGTAAATTAACCTCAACTGCTGAGGCATTGGTTAGTTCGCTTGGAAGTTGGGGTAGTAACTTTTCGACCAGATACTTCTCTACGCCCGATCTGTCTTTCGCCTCCAACGGAGCCCAGGTGATGCATAGCTTACTATTACTTGATAGCAGTGGGTTCTTTCTGTCCTCTGCAATCTTAGTTCTTAGTTGGCCTTTTCCTATTTTGAATATCCTGCCACCTCTTTCCCAAATAATGTAGACTCCTTCTTTATTGAAGGTCGGATGACCTAAATCTACCGTGTGAAAGCCACACCAGATGCTCGTTCCACCGCAGGTACCCCAACTCACCTTCATGGATCGAATTATACATTGACACAGAGCTTTGCTTGATAAGTGCTCATGTGATCGGCCGCTACCCACTGAATAGGCACAAGAACGGCAAAAAGTCTAAGGTCGCGGTGAAATGCAATGTGTTGATATATATAAAGATTGTTGTATAACCCTGTCAGCAAATCCAGCTACAACCAACAGAGAGGAGAGGTCGATCTGACCCAAAGAGTACACGTAACTCCTGAACAGGAGAAGAACGGCTATACGGCTGAGTCTCGCTTTTTCAAGCTTATTAACTCTTTCCCCGACAAGCCTGCGGGGTTCCTTTCTGTCACGCAAGCATCTGCGTTATTAGATGCTCGTGGTATAGATGGATTTATCGTAGGCCATCGAGGTAGGGCGAACATCGCGACTCGGATTCCGATACAGCTCAAGACTGCCCGTTGGCAAGTCGAGAACTACCGGCCGCCGCCACACCTGTGCGACGTTCCGATCCAGATGATTCTCATCCACGTGGACATGTACGCTCACATCATGATGAGGAAAGTCGGATCCATCCTCGCAGACCCGGACGTACTCTGGTATGACTTCGAGCCGCACATCCAGCGAATCGAGAGCCAGCCAACGACGCCGAAAGAGCGAGGCAGGATCAAAATAATCGAACAGCGGCGCGCTCGCTACGCGCTTGCAGAGCCAGCTGCGGTCTACGTGCCGCAGCCGCCTACGAAAGCACCCGCGACGTTTTGGCAGACAATTCGCCAACTATTTCGCTTCTAACCTGGGACCCGGCGCTTAGCCGGGTTCTCCATTTGTAAATTTATATTCTTAACGTGGTAGGATGGGGCGCATGAAAACGGCGCTTTTGGCGAGCTATGGCAAGGATGAGCCGCTTTTGCGGCTCGGGAAATTGCTGCAGGAGAATGGGTGGAATCTGATCGGCTCGGCCGGGACGGCGAAGTATTTGGGAGAAAATGGCGTCCCCTGCCGCGATGTTGCCGAGATCGTCGGCAAGCCAATCCTCGGCCATCGTGTGGTCACGCTCTCGCGTGAGCTCTTCGCGGGACTGCTCTCGACGCCAGCGGATGCGGCAGAGATGGCGTCGCTCGGACTCTCTACTATTGATCTCGTGTATGTGACCCTCTACCCACTCGAGGAGACTATCGAGAAGGGCGGCTCACCCGATGAGGTTATTGAAAAGACAGACATCGGCGGGCCGACGCTCCTACGCGCTGCTGCCAAGGGCCGCCGCATCACGCTCTCGAATGCATCGCAGATCGATGAGCTCGAAGCCTGGATCAAGGGCGGTTGCAATGAGGCAGCGAGGCAAAAGCTCGTGGCGAAATTCGCCGCAGCAGCGGAGCGCCGTGTCGCCGAGTACGTGACCACATCTGCACAGTATTTGGAAGCCCAGCTCGAAAAGTAGTGTGCTAGTATGTGACTTTACTTAGTAAAGTTTTAATATTTATAGAAATGTATGGAAACAAATCTCTACACGATGACCGTTGAGCCATTTAGCAAGAAGCTCGAAGCGCTCAAGGAGCTTCTCGGCAAGGTCGACTCACACGCCGCATCCAAGCAGCTCGAGTGGCACCCTGCCGGCTTGCAGGAAGACGCGCTTCTGCAGTCGCGCCTCATCTCTGACCAATTCCCCTTCGTCCGCCAGATCCAGGTCGCCTGCGACAATGCCAAGAACGGCGTCGCCCGCCTCGCGGAGATCGAGGCTCCCAAGATGGAAGACAATGAGAAGACGATCGCGGAGCTCCAGGCCCGTATCGACAAGACTCTGGCATTTCTCAAGACGGTAAAGCCGGAGCAGGTCAATGGCAAAGAAGGCATCCGCATCGCGCTTCCCTACTGGGGCGGCAAATCGATGAGCGGCGGCGAATACGTGGCCAATTACCTCATCCCGAATTTCTACTTCAACCTCACGACCGCCTATTCGATCATGCGCAAAAATGGCGTCCAGATCGGCAAGGATGACTTTATGGGCGAACTGCCACTGAAATAGCGAGAAGCGTCTAGCGGACAGCGGACAGGAAGAGTAGAATTCCTGTGTTTCCTTTCTGAACGCTTATCGCTATACGCTGTCCGCTTTTACTC
>CAYGFN010000074.1:0-3156 GCA_964349145.1 uncultured Candidatus Saccharibacteria bacterium | reverse complement strand
GGCATGATCTTCTCCTGCATGAATGCGTCGTCCACCCGCCCCTCATGGTGCGCGAATGCGTCCAGGATCTCCGGCACTGCCGCATTGGAGGTCGCCATCACGATGGCATTGCGCGCGTCGACCGTCTCATTCTGTCCCGAGGTCAGGCGTCCGTCGTCGAGGACCTGGAGGAAGATATCGAAGACTTTTGGATGCGCTTTTTCTATTTCGTCGAGCAGGATGAGCGAATGCGGCTCTTTGCGCAATTGGTTGGTGAGCGCGCCGCCTTCTTCGAAGCCCACGTAGCCGGCGGGTGCGCCGATGAGGCGCTGCACCGTATGATCCTGCTGGAATTCCGACATGTCGAAGCGCACAAAACTTTCCGTGCGTCCGAAGATCAATTCCGCCACGGACTTCGCGGTCTCGGTCTTGCCGACGCCGGAGGGGCCGAGGAGCAAGAATGAGCCGAGCGGTCGATCGGGATTACGGAGGCCGAGCTTGGCGCGCTGGAGCGTTTTGGCGATCTTGGCGATCGCGTCTTCTTGGCCACGGACGCGTGCATTGAGTGAGGATTCGAGCGCTTTGACGCCAGAAAGTTCATCGGTGGTGAGGCGGGAGGTCGGTACACCTGTTTTCGATGCGATCACCTGCGCAATGGCGTCTTGGCGCAGGACCTTGCGACGCTTCGATGCGCTGTAGGAGATGCTCTCGTCGAGGATCCGTATTGCAGCTTTGGGCATCTGACCGAGCGCGGGGAAGCGCGAGGTAGTTGTGACGACCTCGCGCAGAGCGGAGTCCGGCACGATGATGCGGTGTTTTTTGTTGAGCTGCGGGACGGTGCGGCTGAGGATCCGTGCCTGCTCCGCGGCGCTCTGCTCCTTGAGCGCGATGACCTCGAAGAGATGGAGGAATGCCGCGAATTCGCGCTCAAACCACTCATGCTCCTGCGGCGTCATAGCGAGCACGACATGGATGCGCGATTCTTTGAGGATGCGCTTGTAGATGCGGAAGATACGCTGCATGAGAGAGCTGTTGCGCGAGACTTCGCGCCCGAAATCATCGATAAAAAGCACGCACTCGGGGAGGTGGAGGAACGCTTCGATGTAGCGATCCTCAAGCGCCGGATCGTCATCGAGGTTGAATAAGTGTTCGGTATCGAATTGCAGGAGCTCCATCGAGGAGAATTCCTCCCGCGATGCGAGGTGCCGCATCCAGCCCCACACGAGCGCCGTCTTGCCCATCCCGCTCGGTGCGACGATCGCGACGTTGTTGTTGACGCGGCGGTTCACCACACGGTCGAGCCGCTCTATTTCTTCGAATCGCCCGACGAGTATCGGCAAGCGACCGGCTTCGGCTTCTTGGCGGAGATTGTAGTAGGGGATCTTCTTGTCAGACATACATTATTTATGCGGCCATCCGCATGGTGATCGGACCGGATTTCATGGTGCGGACGCGTGGCTGCTTGTCGGCGTCATCAGTAAGAGGGAAATTGCCTACCGATGTTGTGCGGAGATTTTCGTTAGCTGCTTGCATCACTTCGGGTGCTGCGACAGTGCGTGGTAAGCGGAGCTGCTCAAGGATATTTTCGATCTGCGTTTTTGGAGCATTTTCCGCGCGAGCAAATGCGGGGGAGGGGACGACATTTTCTGACTCAACGCTGGCAGTGACGCGTGGTGCTTTTTCCGTAATGATCTGCTCGGCATCATTCATGATCGGTAACTCTTGTACAACTTCAGCGATCGGGTCGTTTTCGTTGACTACGATTATTTTCGCTTCCGCAACAGGTTCGCGATCCGTATCTTCTACTGGTGTTGGCCGCTCTCGCACCATCTCGGCTGCGAATCGCGCGAGCGTCTGCTCGACGGCACTCTCTGCGATCGATGGTCGCTCTGTCCGTATCTCCTCAGCGGGCTCTTCGTAGCGCCGCTTGGCAGAAAGCTCGACAGTGTATCGCTCTCGTCCACGACGTCTAAAGATCTCTGTAACTTTGGGCTTTTCAGTCGTAATTTCTCGAGGAACTTCTTTCGTTTTTTCAATATTCGGTTTGGTTTTTTGTTCTACTACAGCAGGCGCCTCTGCCTTTATCTCATCCTTGAAGTCATACGTCGGAAGCTGCGGTTCTTGTACCTCAGCTCGCTTAGTTCGAGCAACAATAGGACGCTCCACTTGAATCTCCTCAACCTTTGATGTCGTAATTACTTCCGACTCGTGAGCAACAACGTTCTCAATCTTTTCCACAACCTTTTCTACAACTTCTACAACAGTCTCATTTTGCTCAACAATAATCGGCTTCACTATTTGCACCTCTTCAACCCCCCGAGGTGAAACCTCGGGGGGTGTGCCGGTTTGATGGCTGGCTGTTGGCTGGGCGATAACGTCAATGATCTGTTCGGGCTCGGACGCCTTCAAAATGATCGGCTCGTAAAAATTATTATCAAGATCTATTGCGGGTAGTTGCTCCATTGCTAAAAATTCTCCTAAGACCTGCGCCTGTATTTCTTGCGGAGAAGCGATCCCAGCGTATGAATACTCAATAGGTTGTTCAGTTTCTTGTTGAGTCTCAGCGACAATAGATGCGACTTCTTCGAATGCTTCTGGTTCTTCTATTTCAGCAGCTGCCGTCTGCTCCAGACCGAGAAGTCGAGTGCCGTGTTCCTTGGCCGCAACCTCTGCGGGCTCCATTTGTTCAGACCAGGTTTGCGGGCCAGACTCCGCGAGTCCTTCAATGCGCGACGGAGCTTCTCCCTCTTCTTTGTATAGCGTTGTAATGGTGCGCGTTTCGTAGCTGACACTTTTGCCGTCAGCTCCAAGGATCATCGTCGTAATGTAATAACGCTCTCCACCGGGGAAGTATTCAGGATCGGACACCGGGTTAACAAAGATATTGCTGCCGCCTTCTTGCCACTGCCGCATCATGTCATGGTGCAGCGCTTTGTCCGCATCGCTTCCGAAGGCTTCGAGCATTTGTGTCAGAGATTTGCCGCTTTCCAGATCCACGAGTTCACCGTCCCGGATTTCCATCACGTCCGCTTTTCTTTCAGTTGGTTCTGAGTGCTCTCCGCCATACGATCGAATTGCTTCATCGATAGGGTCTCGTGGTTCAGTTCCATCGAGATCCTCGTTTTCCGGCACATCAAAAGGCGCTGACTCGTTGTCGGGGAACAGCGGTTCGTATCC
>CAYGFN010000073.1:0-3220 GCA_964349145.1 uncultured Candidatus Saccharibacteria bacterium | reverse complement strand
GCTAGATACGTGAGCACCAAAAAGCGTTTACGTGGGGGCGTGAATTGATTCGACAAGGGAGAAAGCTGCGGCTTTTCTTCTCGCGGTGCCGGCGTCGGTGCCGTAAGCGGACCCGTAGCTACTATCGTGCTCACATCTTGGTCGGACCACCCTTCGAGGAGAAGTCGCTGTGCGATGACCGAATCATCCATCCCAAGTGCGCGATATCGTGCGATACGCGGAGTCGGGTCATCAGTCCTTACCATCAGCTAATTCTACCATCGACCGCTTATTGATATTGGATGTAAATGGGCTGCGGTGACAATTTTAAGAGTTCAGAAGGCGTAAACATGCCTGTCGATGGCGCGAAGAGGTCATTTTTGTAAAATAGTTTGAATCCGGTGAATTGCACGGGCTCTGGCACAATGACTCGCGTGTACGTGCCTATTTTCTTCGCCTTGTCACCCCATCCATCCATGTCCATCACAATCTGGACTTCGGGAAGCGGCACGATTCTCTCAGCGTTCGTCACCATATCAAAGGTGAATCGGTGTATTACGAGGATCTTCGGCGGTAGATTATTCTCGCGAACGAGCCGTGCAAGATATTCGGCGGCAAAATTGATGTCGACGGCGTCATACGAGCCAATCACCCTCCCCGGCTTATCACCTGTCTTCATGGAGAATTCCGGATCGATGCCGAGGTGTACTTTCGGGTGCGCGAGATACTTTTCGTAATGCGGCAGCTCTTTCTGCAGTGTCGAGAGACCGACCTGAAAATCAATAAAGACGATGCCATTAATTTTCTCGGCAATCGCAATTGCTTTATCTATCTGATCATCCGGCATGCGAAGCGTATACATACCGTCCTTTTGCGGTTGGAGCTGGGCAGTCGTCACGATGTAGTGGATGGCGGGGATGACCGGCGTCGATGGATCGGCTGCTTCCCACGCTGCCACTTCACCGCGTAGTTTCTCAAGCATAACCGCTTCAGGATATTCTCCGAGCACGCCCATTCCTTTCGAGAAAAAATTCCCGTAGTACGCAATGATGCGATTAAAAGGAAGGAGGGCGCCGGCGTTTGGATATGCGGCACTCTTGACCGGCCACTTCACCTTCGCCTTTTCCGCTTCTGTCACTGTCGTAGAAGCAAGGAGCTCGAGAGTCGCGCTGCTTAAATTCGCATTCGCCAGCATCTTGGCATCGTACGCTGCTCGATCGAGCTGCGGCACCTTCGGCTTCATCGTGAATCCAAATGCCCCGGATGATGTGGCACTCGCACCTGCTCTGTCAAAGCCCACGGCGTTTCCAAATACAACGGGACCAAAGAGAATGTAGAGTACGGTGAGCACGAACAGACCCGCGGCAGCATACACACCGGCCCGCGTCATGCGGTCTAGGCGCTGCTTGTGAGGACGTGCCATGTACTAAGCTTCGACGCTCTCGTGAGATGGGGAAGTGGGCGTGTGCAGCGCTCGCTCCCGGCGGCGCACAGTGATGCCAAGCGCGATGACGATTACTCCGAGTATAAAAAACAACACTGAATCCCAGCTGCTCGGGAATCCCAGGAATGGGACGAGTGCAATGAGTGCACCTGCAAACATGATGAGCGTATCGAGTGTCATGGGTACAGTATAACCTGAAGATTCTCACCAGAGAATCTTCAGAGTTATGTCCGGTCACGTCCCTGCAGGGACGTGACGTGGGGTATAGCAAACTACTTTTCTATGAGCACGACAAACTCTCCCCGTACCGCGCCACGCTTCGCGAGGTCTTTGGCGAGATCAAGCGGTTGTCCTGAAATAAACTCCTCGTGCATCTTCGTAATCTCGCGGGCAATAGCGACATGCGTAATACCTACCTTCGCCAGCTCACCGAGCAATTTCACAATGCGGTGCGGTGATTCAAAGAGAACGACCGTATACTCGCTTGCTGCAACATTCTTAATCGCCGTCTGTCTACCCTTTTTGTGAGGCAAAAATCCGAGGAAGGTGAAGGTGTCGTTCTTGAGGCCCGCGATTGAAAGGGCGGCGGTAAGCGAAGACGGTCCCGGAATGCTCTCAATAATCGCCTCCGGCATGTGCTCCCGAATATGCGCTACCAGTCGCGCACCGGGGTCCGAAATCCCCGGCGTGCCTGCATCGCTGACGAATGCCACGTGTTCACCCGCTTCGAGGCGTGCGGCAATTTCCTTCATTTTTTTGCCCTCAGTCGCCGCGTCCATGCGCTGCAGTGATGCTCGCACGCCATAGTGCGCGAGCAGCTTCGAGATGACGCGTGTGTCTTCAGCGTAAATGACGGTAGCCTCTTTCAAATTCCAGAGTCCGCGAAACGTCATGTCGCCCATGTTGCCAATCGGCGTTGCGACTACGGAAAGCTTACCCCGCCCCTCTTCTGAATGCTCGCTCATGCAAAGACGCTACTCCTCACGAGGCCTCTGGTCAATCCGCGATTTGTTCGGCGACTTTGTAGATATCGCCCGCCCCCATCGTAATGATGAGGTCGCCCGGCCCCGTAGAATTCAGGAGTTCGGTGCGAATCGTGTCAAATGAGGGGAGCGCAACGATGTTTTTGTTGAGGGGCTCAATGGCGACCGCCAGCTTCTGGCTTGAAATGTCATGGGTATTCTCTTCGCGTGCTGCGTAGATAGGTGCGAGCACGATCCTATCTGCGAGCGCAAGCGCACCGACGAAGGCAGCGAAGAGGTCTCGCGTGCGCGAATAGAGATGCGGATGAAAGACGACGACAAGCCGTTTTCCGGGAAACTGTTCGCGCACGGCGAGAATCGTCTTTTCGATTGCCGTCGGATGATGCGCGTAATCGTCGTACACGAGCGCCCCCGAAGGCGTCTCACCTTTGTATTCGAAGCGACGCCACGAGCCCTTAAAGTCGATGAGTGCTTTATCAGTGAATTCTTCCTGCAGATGCGGAAACGCCGCCCGTGCAGCTGCTTTCGCAGCACTGGCATTCATGCGATTAAACTCTCCGATTTGCGAGAGGGTCGGCACCGTCTGCGTCGTGTAATCGATAATCGGCGCCTTCGCGTCCCCGAGTATCGCTGCAATAATCGGATCATAGGGGTTGGTCACGATGCAACCATGGGGAGGTACTTTTTCTGCCGCTGTCCGAAACGTCTCCTGCAAAGCTTCGATATTTGGGAAATAATCCGTATGGTCGAGCTCGATATTCGTAATCACCAGAATTTCCGGTGAAAGCTTCAGGAGGTGGTCGCGATACTCACA
>CAYGFN010000072.1:0-3230 GCA_964349145.1 uncultured Candidatus Saccharibacteria bacterium | reverse complement strand
GGAAATGGGGTGTGGTATTGTTCGAGGATGAAACCGGTCGTCGCCGCAATAGCCGCCATCGGAAAAGGCAGAGTTTTGGGCAAGGAAAATAAGCTTTTGTGGCATATTCCGGAGGATTTGAAACGTTTCAAGGCGCTCTCCGACGGCCATCCCATCATTCTCGGCAGGAAAACATTTGAATCCATCGTCGGTTATCTCGGGAAGCCCCTGCCGAATCGGCAGAACATTGTGGTCACCCGCGATGTGGAATGGCGACACGACGGGGTGATAACGGTCTCGACCGTTGAGGAGGCGATAGAAAAAGCGACAGCACTCGACTCGGAATGGGTCACTGTTGGCGGCGGTGCGCAGATCTACGAAGCAGCACTGCCATACACGACGCGCCTCTGCATGACGCTTATCGACGCGGAAGCAGAAGGCGACAGCTTCTTTCCGGCATACGATGGCGAATTCACAAAGAAGATTTTTGAAGAGAAGCGTTCGTGGGAAGGCATCTCCTACACCTGGCTCGACCTTGAGCGAGCAGGTAGTATGGAGTGACGTTCGAGGCGGTTCCGAGCAGCTCGATGCACAGTGTTATTGAGCGTTCGGGCTCCACCCCGAATGCATGCACTTTTCTCAGGTTGCTCGGTTTGGTCCAAACAAACCATGGAGAGCGTCATGAGTACGAGTATCTACGTCAACGAACCGTTCCCGCGCCTGTTCCCGCATCGTGCACGTGAAGCGATGAGGAAGGAGGTCGGGAGGTGTCTTTGGCGGTGATGATTACTGCGAGGCACTCGCCCTTGCGCGTGAGCACGCTGTCGGACTGCGACGCGATGCACGCATCGCAGACAAGTTGAGGGAGACGCTTCTTCGTCTCTACGGTGAGCAGACGGCCCGGAAGGTCGTTTACACCGTCATGAATGAGTAGCGTACGGGGGTCCGACTGCGTGTCGGGCCCTTCGCTATTTCGCGAGACTCCTGAGAACGCGCAGGTACAAATCTTCGACAATTTTTTCCTGTGCCTTGCCTCCTTTTACATAGTGATCGAGGCCCGGCGCGGCATTGATTTCGAGCACGTAATATTTTCGCGGCTTCTCGGAGATGCTTCCCTCAATCATGAGGTCGACCCCACAGATGCGGAGGCCCATCTCACGAGTCAAACGGATGGCAATCCTCTTGAATTCCGGATGCACGATGCCTGTCACGTCCACCGCATCGCCGCCCGTTGAAAGATTGGCGTTGTCGAGAAGCGAGACCTGCCGACCACTCGTGAGTACCGACCGCATCGAAAGTTCCTGGTTGCGGAGCTTATTCTTGATGCGAGGATCCTTGAGATCGAGTTGCGTATCGCGACTCGACGCCACGAAGCCACGCGCCTTCTTTTTTAGAAGCTGCGCAATCGTCGAGCGGCCATCGCCGGTCACATTGAGCGCAATTCTTTCATACGCAGAAATAATCTCATTGTCCAAGACGACAATGCGGTAGTCTTTGCCGCTCACTTTTTTCTGTACGATTGCCACCTTGTCGCCTTTGAAGATTCGTCGCATTGCCGCGTAGAATTCTCGTTTATTGTGGACGAGCGCGACGCCGCCTCCCTGACTCCCGCTGTTGGGCTTTACGATGACGGGGAGGCCGAGCTGCACCGCGTATCGGTATGCGGCATCAATGCCGCGCTTAGAGCGGAGTGCCTTGGCCCAATCTGCACGGAAAAATGTCTTGCCGACGACGGCAGGGTATCCGAGCTTCCGCATAAAGAAAGCGGCGTAGTCCTTATCTTTGGCGACATCCGATGCTCCCACAGGATTGAGATCCAGGGTGTTGTAGCGGAAGTAGCTGCGCTTGCCGGATTTGCCTGCCCGGCCAGGGAAGGTGATTTGCCCGACCACCCCCCACTCGGGCTCGATCACGACCGTTGCACCCATCTTGCGACCAAGCTTTTGCAAAAGCCGTCCTAGAATAAGCCCCTCCTTTTTCTGCATTGCCGCATCATACGCAGAGTTGGCACTTGGGGCGAATGCGCTATGATGCCCGCATGACTGCAGTGCGGATCTCGGTTGTTTCCACCATCGAGGACGCGCGCGCGAAAAGTTATCTCCGCACGCTCAGCGCTCGCTTCCCGAAGGCAGGCCTTACTGATGTGTCTGTTGCTTCGATATATACGACCGATGCGATACTCTCAGCACCGCAGCTCAAGAAATTTGCCGAGACGCTCACGCATCCGGTCATGGAGACATATTCAATCGGCAAAGTGCCGACGCCGAAAGGGTATGCGTACGCTATCGAAATCGGATTCCTCCCCGGTGTGACCGACAATGTGGGTCGCACGGCACTCGAAATGTTACAAGACGCTGTTGGCAAAAGAATGCCCGAGGGCGTGCACGTGTATACCTCGACGGTGCTTTTCCTGCACGGTCGCGTAAGCAAGAAGGATGCGGAGCAATTCGCCGGTGAACTCTATAATCCGCTCATCGAACGGGCCGCCATTATCCCGGCGGGCACGGCGATTCCCGTAGTCGTACCGAGGGTCAAGCTACACGAGAGCCCGAAGGCAGACGAGGTGAATCTCGACGTCTCCGATGAAGAGCTCACGAGGATCGGCAAGCAGGGCATTGCGAACGATGATGGCACCCGTCGTGGACCACTCGCACTTTCGCTCCATGCGATGCAGGTGATTCGCGATCATTTCAAGAAACAAAAGCGAAACCCGACAGACATCGAATTGGAATCACTCGCACAGACCTGGTCCGAGCACTGCAAGCACTCCATCTTTGCCGATCCGCTCGATGAAGTAAAAGAGGGCATCTACAAGCGTTACATCAAGGGTGCGACCGAAAAGATCCGCAAACAAAAAGGCAAGAAGGATTTTTGTGTCTCGGTATTCAAAGACAATTCCGGCGGCATCATTTTTGACGATAGGTACCTCGTCACGCACAAGGTCGAAACACACAACTCTCCCTCGGCACTCGACCCATTCGGTGGCTCAATTACCGGCATTGTCGGAGTGAATCGTGACGCGCTCGGCTTCGGCCTCGGCGCGCGTCCGATTGCGAATGTCTATGGATTTTGCGTGGGCGATCCGGCGGATACAAGCGTCTTGTATCGCGACAAAGCGCTCACGCAGCCGCTCCTTCCGGCACGTCGTATTCTCGAGGGCGTGGTGAAGGGTATCAATCATGGAGGCAATCAGAGTGGCATTCCAACCCCGCTCGGCTTCGTGGCAGTCGATCCGCGCTATCGGGGGAAGC
>CAYGFN010000071.1:0-3281 GCA_964349145.1 uncultured Candidatus Saccharibacteria bacterium | reverse complement strand
ACATGTTAAAGATTCGATTACAGCGCATTGGCCGCATCAACAGCCCCGCATACCGCATTGTGGTCACGGAGAACGCGCGCGCCGCAAAGACCGGTAATTTCGTGGAGAAAGTCGGTACCTACAATCCGAAGACCAAAGAGCGCACTCTCAACGAGGAGCGCGTGAAGTATTGGATGTCCGTCGGCGCAAAGCCTTCCGACACCATGCACAACATGCTCATTTCTATGGGCGTCATTTCCGGCAAGAAGATCAACGTCCTCCCGAAATTTGTAGAACCAGCCAAGGAAGAGGTGGTTGAGGTGCCCGCGGAAGCTTCAGCTAAGGAGGAGGCCCCCGCTGCAGACGCCATCATCGGCGAGGTGACCGATGCAACCCCGGAGACTGCCATGGAAGACGCGGTAGAGTCCGCATCACCCGAAGCCCGCGAGGAAGCCGTAGAAGTGGAGGCTGAAGCAGAGGCAGGAAAATAGCCTTTGACCCTCAGCGCGTAGCATTGTACGCTGAATGCATTATTGCTAACGATTGAATGACCGATATGGAACGCGACCAGCAGTTTTTGGAATTCGTAGTTAAGGCATTGGTAGATAATCCGGACGATGTAAAGGTCACGCGCACGGTAGACGAAATGGGCGTGCTTCTCACGCTTGCGGTCCACCGCGACGACATGGGCAAGGTCATCGGCCGCTCTGGCGCGACGGCGAAGGCCATCCGCACGGTCCTTCGCGTCGTCGGGATGAAGAATGATGCACGCGTCAATTTGAAGATTGAAGAGCCGGAGGGCGGTCGCGTATCGAGCGAGGGCAGTATGTCGGGCGCTCCCGCATCCGAGGCACCTGCAGAGCCATACGTCCGCGACACGACGGTAGACGATCTCATCAACGAGTTCAAAGCCAATCAATAGGGCGCTCGGTGGCGGGAAGTTTTGAAGACCATAATTTTTCTGGTGAGAAATTATTCCATCCTCGCCGCCTACGCGGCTGCGGGGCCTTCAAAACTCTCCGCCACGCTCGCTTGAAGCTTGTATGATTCACTTTCATATCGTTACGCTTTTTCCAGAATCAATTGAGCCGTACATGGCGGCTTCTATCATTGGAAAAGCGCGCGAGAAGAAATTGATTAAGGTCTCCTACTACGATCCCAAGGATTTTGTGGGCAAGTCCAAGCGCACACAAGATGTGCGCGTCGATAGGCGGCCATATGGGGGCGGCCCCGGTATGGTGATGCGACCGGAGCCGATGCTGCTTGCAGTGCAGAAGGCGATGGGGAAGAAGAAAGGCGTGGAGAAGATTTTCTTCGCGACCGACGGTGCGCAATTTGATGAGGCGATGGCACAGAAGCTTTCAAAAAAGAAAGATGTCGTGCTTATCTGTGGACACTACGAGGGCGTGGATGCGCGTGTCGAGAAAATATTGAAGGCGAAGAAGGTGACAGTCGGACCGTATGTGCTCACGGGAGGGGAGTTGCCCGCCGCGACTCTTATCGATGCGATTGCGCGTTTCGTGCCAGGCTTCCTCGGCAAGGCCGAATCGCTTGAAGCGAGCCGAGTCTCCAGCCCCGAGGTCTACACGCGCCCGGAAGTACTCGTATGGAAGAAAAAGAAATACAAAGTCCCGCCCGTCCTCCTCTCCGGCGATCACGCCAAAATCGAGGAGTGGAAGAAGGGGAAACGGGGATAACTGCCTTGTCGACATTCGGACACGTGGTAGCGTTTGGTCATGGGAATGGAAAATGCCTCAGATAAGCCGAAAGACCCGACTCGGAGAGCCTTTTTTCAAGGAGCAGCCACAGGTGGGGCGGCAATGTTTGCGGGTAGTGTCATCGGGGAAGGCCTGAATCAGACTCGAGCCGAGACCGAGAAAGGCCCGATTTCAATCGACCATCCTGTTATGAGAGAAGTCTTGAAACAAGGAGGGAGTGTAAAAATCGAACTTAAGCTAGACCCCGAGACAGGTCAATCAGTATGGAGCGGCGAGGCATTTGATTCGCAGGGGAAATTTATTCCCGGAGGCTACCTCAAGTCCTAGGGCTTGACGGCTTATTTGGCTTACTATATACTCCGCGCACATTTGCTCCTCGATTGTGTTGCGGCCGCATCGAGCAAAACGGATAGGTTTCCCAGACCTTCCGATTTTTTTATTCGAGAGTGTTCATACTAATCACATGCGGGGCTCCTCGCGGGAAGGGGGCGTCGTGTGTCTAAGTCAATGGCAAAGGCGAAAGCGCTGCGACCGCAGAAATATTTTGGTCGCCACCGGGAACCGCTCGTGAAGCTCCCGTCACTGGTCGAATCTCAGATTGCGTCGTTCACGGATTTCGTGGAAGGCGGAGCAGAACGCGTTTTCAAGGAGTTTTCTCCGATTTCCGATCATTCGGGAAAAAAGTTTGAGCTCAAGCTCGTCAAGTTCACCTTTGGTGAGCTTCGTTGGGATGAGCACTATGCGAAGCAGCAGATGAAGACATACGAGGCACCGCTCTCGATGGTCGTTAAGCTGAAAAACAAAACGACGGGAGACGAGAAGGAGCAGGAAATATTCCTCGCTGATTTTCCGTGGATGACCGCTCACGGCACCTTCATCATCAATGGTGTCGAGCGCATCATTGTCCCGCAGCTCGCTCGCTCATACGGTGTATTTTTTGAGGCCGTGCCCTACAAGGGCAAGAATTACTTTGCCGCCAAAATCATTCCTGCTCGCGGTGTCTGGATCGAAATAGAATCCGACGCTGATGGCGGTGTGTATGTAAAGATTGATCGCAAGCGCCGCTTTCCGGTGACCGCCCTTTTGCGCGTCTTGGGCCTTACTGATGACAAGCAAATTCTCGCCAAATTTGCCTCCGGTGCCGCGCGCGACGCTATCACTGAGACTCTCGCGGGCGACCCTGCCCATTCTGAGAACGAAGCCTACGTAGAGATCTATCGACGTCTCCGCGATGGTGATATCGCGACCCCCGAAAATGCCCGCGATCACGTGCAGGCGATTCTCTCCGCCGAACGCTACGACTTCTCGAAGGTCGGTCGCTTCCACTTCAATCGCCGCTTCAAGCTTGCGACGAGCGAAAAGGAGCTCTCTCAGCAGACGCTCACTCTCGAAGACATCGTCCGCATCGTCACGCACATCTGTGAGCTCAATCATGATGCGCACGGGGAGGCTGACGACATCGACCACCTCGGCTTCCGCCGTGTCCGCTTCGCGGGCGAACTTCTCGAACAGCGCATGCGTGTGGGTCTCTCGCGTATGAAGCGCAATATTCAGGACCGCATGGCGATGGTAGACGCTGAGACG
>CAYGFN010000070.1:0-3389 GCA_964349145.1 uncultured Candidatus Saccharibacteria bacterium | reverse complement strand
AGCTACGGGTCCGCTTACGGCGCCGACGCCGGCACCGCGAGAAGAAAATCCGCAACCTTCTCCCTTGTCGAATCAATTCGCGCCCCCGCGCAAGCGCTTCTCGGGGCTTACATATGCAGCAATCGGACTCGCCTGCCTCGCCTCTGTACTTGCCGCGTACCTGTATTTCAATCCGCGAGCTGTGTACTCAATTTCCGTACCCACAATCGCGACCTCTACGCCTCCGCTCGAATATGGGGCACTTCCGGCACTTTCCGATGCGCAATACTATGGCGACACCATCGCGACGCTCGTGAGTGCTGAAGCATCGTTTGTCGATGCGAATCTCTCCGCAATGCGACTTTCCGTATACGTCAATGGTGTCCGCACGCTCGAAGTACCGATTGCGGCGAAGGGGAAGGTCGGATCATGGTGGGAGACTCCCGCGGGTATCTACAAGATCCAGACCAAGGAAGACAATCATCTTTCGTCATTTGGCGATGTGTACATGCCGTACAGCATGGACTTTCAGGGCAACTTCTTTATACACGGATGGCCGTACTATGCGGACGGTACGCCGGTCTCGAGCTCGTATTCGGGCGGGTGCATTCGATTGGCGACGGAGGATGCGAAGAAAGTGTATGCGCTCGCGCGCGTGGGGATGCCGGTCGTCGTGTACAACGAAGCACCCGAGCGTGATCCGTTTGCGTATCAGCTCAAGGGCCCGACTATTTCGGCGAGCAATTATCTCGTCGCGGATCTTGCGAACCACACTGTGCTGATGAGCTACGGCGCATCGTCGACGACCGCCATTGCGTCGATCACCAAACTGGTGACTGCGCTCGTGGCCACGGAGTATATAAATCTGGATAAAAGTATTACGGTGCCGCGTGAGGCGCTCGTCTATACATCAATCCCGCGTCTGAAGGCGGGGCAGAGCTATCGCGCGTACGATCTACTCTTCCTCCTCCTGCAAGAATCCTCGAATGAGGCCGCAGAGACGCTCGCGCGATCGATTGGTCGGGAGCGTTTTGTCTCTCTCATGAACAACAAAGCGCGGGCAATCGGACTCGAGCACACGCTCTTCAGTGACCCCTCGGGCGCCAAAAATGATTTGTCGACACCCGAAGACCTCTTCACTCTCCTGAAATACATCTATTCGAATCGCCGCTTTGTTTTCTCGATTACCTCGGGTGTGCTCCGAGATTCTGCATACGGAAAGCCGACATTTTCGAATGTCTCCAACTTCAACGCGCTCAAGAATGTCCCCGGCACCTTTGTCGGCGGAAAAATCGGACAGACAAATCAGGCAGGCGAGACGTACGCAGGTATCTATGAGCTCGCTGTAGGAGCACAGAAGCGCATGGTCGTGGTCGTCGTCCTCGGCTCCCATGATGCGCCGAGCGATGTCTCGAAGCTCATGAACTTTGTTCGCAGTCAGTACGCGCCTGCTGCCTCGCTCCCGATAGAGTGAGCGCCCGCGCGTTCCGAGAGAATCGCTCACGGGGTATACCCCATGAGATAAACCCCTTTGAGACCGACGTAGAAGTTCGTGAATCTATCTCACGGGGTATACCCCATGAGATAAACCCCTTTGAGACCAGCGTAGAAGTTCGAAAATCTATCTCACGGGGTATACTATTTACATGTCTGATGATCATCACGATTCACTGGATGCGGGGCCGAAAATCCATCCGGATCAGCACGACGACGAGCGTCGCATCACCTATTTTGCGACGACGCACACACGCGGAAAGCGTGAGATGTTTGGAATACGCGCAGCGGATCGTGGCAAACACGTCTACGTAATCGGCAAGACCGGTATGGGTAAATCGACCATGCTCGAAAACATGGCGATTCAGGATATTCAAAATGGAGAAGGACTTGCGTTTATCGATCCGCACGGCTCGACGGCGGAGAAGTTGCTCGATTTCATACCGGAAAACCGCATCAAGGATGTCGTCTACTTCGCGCCGTTTGATACCGATCACCCGCTTGGATTCAATGTGATGGAGGATGTTGGCTACGATAAGCGCCACCTCGTCGTCTCGGGACTCATGGGTGCCCTCAAGCGTATTTGGGTGGATGCGTGGTCAGCGCGCATGGAATACATCTTACAAAACACGCTGCTCGCGCTCCTTGAATACCCAGAGTCGACGTTGCTCGACGTAAACCGCATGCTCACCAACAAGACATTTCGCAACGCGGTGATTGAAAAGGTCTCGGACCCCATCGTGAAGGCATTTTGGACTGAGGAATTTGCGAGCTTCACCGATACGTACACGCGCGAAGCGACTCCCGCCATTCAGAACAAAATCGGTCAATTTACTGCGAACCCCTTGATTCGCAACATTATCGGACAAGCGCATTCGTCGTTTGATTTGCGGAAAATCATGGATGAGAAAAAGATTTTCATTGTGAATCTCTCGAAGGGCCGGATGGGTGAGACCAACGCGTCACTCTTGGGTTCGATGCTGACGGTCAAGATTTACCTCGCCGCGATGTCGCGCGCCGATGAGCCGGCGGCGCGCCTTGCGCGATTGCCGCGCTTCTACTTTTACGTCGACGAATTCCAGTCGATGATGAACGAGGCCTTTGCCGACATCCTCTCAGAATCGCGCAAATACAAACTTGCATTGACGCTCGCCAACCAGTACATCGAGCAAATGGAAGAAGAAGTGCGCGATGCGGTCTTCGGCAACGTCGGCACGCTCATCGTCTTTCGCGTGGGACCCTTCGATGCAGAAGTACTCGAGACTGTTTTCAAGCCGACGTTTTTGCCTGAGGATTTGGTGGGGTTGGGACTTGGGCAAATATATCTCACACTCATGATAGACGGCGTCGGCACCGCGCCGTTTTCTGCGGAGACGATTCCACCGATCGAAGCACCGGCGATTACCTACCGTGACGACGTAGTCACGAACTCGCGTGATTCATATGGCCGCTCTCGCACCGAAGTAGATTCTGCGATCAATCAGAAGCAGCTCGATTTTGTGCCACCACCAAAGGAGAAAAAAGAACGGAAGGGAACTGCGTATGGATCACGACCGCGCGAGGAGAGTGAGAATCGTTTCGTGCCGCCAAGTCGCGAGCCGCGAGAAGTCTTGGCTGCTGCGCGCGCAGAAGTGCCACGGACCGTGGAGAGACCGCGTACTGATGCGGTGCGCGTGGAGCGTGAACAAGCGGAGCGGGGTTCGCTGCGGGCTGCGATTGAGAAGGCGCGCGCCGAAGGTCTCACGCGGCCGACACCAGCTCCCGCGCCTGTCCGATCTCCGCTCGATGTGCTACGACAGAAGCAAGAACAGAAGCAGCAACATGCGCACCCTCCGCACCAGCGACACGAAGAGAGACCGCGCTACGAGGCGAAAGCCCCACCTCCGCCACCTCCACCTCCCCGCGCTGAGAGCGCC
>CAYGFN010000069.1:1898-3444 GCA_964349145.1 uncultured Candidatus Saccharibacteria bacterium | reverse complement strand
ACCGCACTTCCTCTCGATGACAGCGACTCCCATCCCCCGCACACTCGCACTTACCATGTACGGTGACTTGGATATTTCTGTACTCGACGAGTTGCCGCCCGGTCGCGCCAAGATTGCGACGGAAATCATAAAGCCTGAGGGTCGCGCGAAATGTTATGAGACTGTCCGCGGCGAATTACAGAAGGGCCGGCAAGCGTACGTCATTTGCCCACGCATCGACGAACCCGACCCTGCGAAATGGAATGCGGTGCAGGCGAAGAGCGCGAAGGCCGAGGCTGCGCGATTACAAAAAGATGTATTTCAAGAATACGAAGTCGGCCTGCTCCACGGCGCCATGACTCCGAAGGAAAAGGACGCGGTGATGAAATCTTTTACAGAAGGTGCGATTCACGTGCTCGTCGCTACATCCGTCGTCGAAGTCGGCGTAAACGTACCAAACGCGACAGCGATCCTCATCGAAGGAGCGGAGCGCTTTGGGCTCGCACAGCTCCACCAATTGCGCGGGCGCGTGATGCGCTCCTCCCATCCCCCGCTCTGCTTTCTACTCCCGGAGACGAAGAGCGAAATCTCAATGAAGCGCCTCCGGGCACTTGCCACGACCAGCGACGGCTTTAAGCTCGCCGAAAGCGATCTCGAACTGCGCGGCGCAGGAGATCTCTACGGTATGAAGCAGTGGGGAGTGACGGACATCGGCATGGAGGCATTAAAAAATCCCCGCCTCATCGCCGCGGCCCGTGACGAAGCGCGTGCGCTTGTCGGAGACGACGCTACGCTTGGAAAATACCCTGCGCTCAAGCGCCGCGTGGAGAGCGCGAGCGCTGAAGTCCATGCGGAATAATTAATTTGCGATTGAAATACCGACCGAATCGGTGCGATCGAGTGAGGCACCACGCTTGAGAGTGACTGTGTACGAGCCGTCTTGCGCATAGGTGTGCGTAAGGGTCTTCACCGCTGGTGTCTGCGCACAATTCGAGGCCTGTGTCTGTGCCACGGCCGCCGTGCCGTCCCCCCAATTTAAGCGATAGGCGGTGCACGACGTCGGCAAATCAAATGTCGCCGAGACAGCAAGTGTGGATGTGCCGACACCGGGTCCTAATTCAAGCGGACCATAGGTGAAATTTGTGCCCGCATTCCCCACCGTTATGGTGATGGCAGTGCCGACCAAGGGACCGCCCGTATCTTGCGACTGGAAAAGCTTCGCAGTGTAGACGCCGGTCGATGCGTACGTGTGCGAGAGCGAGTAGCCGAGCGTGCTGCCCGCCGCCGTCGGCAGTGCCAAGAATTCTGCGCTGCCATCGCCGAATTGCAGCAGATTGAAACACCCTCCCCCTTCGCACCACGCCTTGTTGGCGCTCGAGAGTTTGCCGACAAACGTCACATCGAGCGGCGGCGGTCCGGACGTCACACTCGCCGTAAAGGTGTCGGTGAGATTCACTGAGGATCCGATGATCGTGAATATGCCACTCGACGCCTCGGCAATGAGAGGTCCGTAGGTATTTCCCGCTGTCGAGGGCGCGTACCCTTTCGCGACAATCTTGTACGATCC
>CAYGFN010000069.1:0-1798 GCA_964349145.1 uncultured Candidatus Saccharibacteria bacterium | reverse complement strand
ACGACTGCCGTCGATTCATGACCACCAGCTGAAAGCTTAATCGTGTATTGACCGCCGTATGAATACGTATGCGTATGGGTCTGTTGCTGCGAAGAGCATGCGCCCGCTGAAACGGGAATTGCCTGTGTGCCGGTGCCATCTCCCCAATCGAGCACATACATCACACCCTGACAAGAATTCACGGTGTTTACCGTCGCCTGAACGGACACAAAAAGTGGCGCATCTCCCGAGACAGGAGTCACTTGGATAAATCCGCCAACTGATGGGCCGGTATCTGTATTGGGAATCGTGCCACCCGGAGAACACTGAAGAGCAATCGCCGCCGCGGTGCGCGGACCCACCACGCCGAACCCGGTAGTCTCCGCACTGCCCGTCGAGACGATGTTGTTCTTGATTTGCCAGCGCTGCACAGCAGCCTGCGTCAAGACGCCGTAGTATCCTGTCGCCGATGCTTCGGGATACACGCTCCTGTCTGTCGCGAGAAATTGCTGCAATCGAAGCACGTCGTCACCGCTCATGCCGGGCTTGAGTGTCCGACCGATGCGCGGACACGCTCCCCCCGACGAAATGCCGGGTGTGTTTGATACGGGAGTCGTCACGACGCTCGTTTGTCTCGCTTGCAGTGCGGCAAGCACCTGCTGCAATTGCAGCACTTGCGCATAGAGCACCTGCGTCTGTGCGGTGACCGTGGAATTCGTCGTCTGCACTGGCACGGGAGTCTGTATCGGGATTGGTGTCTGCTGCTGAACGACGCGGATTACACCGCTCATCCCGACTCCGTTGGGACCTCCGCGAAGCGTCTCGTAATAGGGGTACGTGCCAGGCTGAACGAACACCTGACTGTAGCGCGCACCAGGAAGTAATACCCCGCTGGTGAATGAATTGTTGTCTGCGGTAATCGTATGAGACTGCAACCCCGTGTTGTGCCAGGTCACCATGTCATTGGGATCAATCGTGAGTGAATTACCTAAAATCGCTGTGTCCGTGATGCTGATGACTGTCGTTCGCGATAAAGCGACTTGAGGTGCAAGTGCAAAAATGAGAGCAAGTGCGATGCCGAACACTGCAGTAGACTGGTATGAAATTGAGCGCATGCTTCATTCTCGCACGATACCGGGAAGGGCTACGCAAGCTTATGCACAGTGCCTCGTGCCTCTCATGTAGCCAGCTCGGTGAGGGCACGGAGAGCGTAATTGCGGACGTTGGAGGGCATTTCCGTGCTTTCCAGATCCGCGCGCGAGAACCAGCGCCATTCGTCGCTTCGATCTCCCGCGTGAGTCACCCTGACCTCGCCGGAAAGCGCCCGCGCGAAGTACACCATCGTGACGTGCTCGTGGCCCGGATGCGCGCCGTGCGTCGCCGCGTGTCTCCCCAATGCAATCGGCGCAATAAGCTCCGTGAAATGTTCGTCTGAATTTTTGTGTGCCTGTGGATCAAACAATTCGATATCGAGCCCGACTTCCTCGCGAACCTCTCGAAGCGCCGCTTGGTTGGGATCCTCATCAAGCTCTACGTGGCCACCGACGGAGAGCCAAAATTTGTATTTGTCGTGCATGCGCAACAAGACTTTGTTGTCGCGAACGATGAATACCTCCACTGTGAAATCTATCTTCTCGTGGATGTGTGCCATCGCGATAATGTATCACGCTTCTTTGTCCGCCCACTTGGATCTCTGGGAAACCCGCGGTTTTCCCATTCCTTCCTCCACGGGGAAACAGGTGTTTCCCCGACCCCCTTCCCCTGTCCGATTCATGCCTGCCTTTAAAAACATACAACCCGCCAAATGACGGGTTGTATG
>CAYGFN010000068.1:2119-3449 GCA_964349145.1 uncultured Candidatus Saccharibacteria bacterium | reverse complement strand
TTGATGACCCGCGGGTCAAGGGTCCAGGAGAGCACGCGAATCGTGCCGTCCAGGGGTGACACGTGGTAGGATTTGTTCGGCGTCTCATCGACGCGGCATCCACCATGCTCCCCCAGCTTGATCATCTGGAAGACGTGGGCAAACATCGTGCAGAGATTCGGATTGCGTTCTCCGCCGAGCCAGCCGACGACGGCCGCGTCATCGGGGACGTAGTCGACGTTCTCCCAGTAGAAAATCTTCCGGTTAGGCACGTCCGATTCGACGAGATTCCCGAAGTGCTCCGCGAAGGTCGGTGCGATCCAACCGATCGTGCGATCGCCGATGTGCGAGCCGACCCGAAAGAAATCGGCAACGGCGAAACGCTTGACGCCACGAACGTCGATGGACCCGAGATGGTTCAATCTCTGGCCAAGAACGAACGAACCGCTGAGAAGCCCTTGCAGGCTCGTGGTAATTGCGGCGAGGGGCAAATCACCTGCCCGTACCTTCTCCTTCAAGCGCCCGAACAGGTCGTCCGAGAGCATAGCCGCTTGGTCTCCGACATCGGGGACCAATTGAGCAACTGTCATTGAGAGTTCCTCCAGGCTGTGCGTATGGCTCTCAAGTGAACCCTGAGTTTGCCACAGCTGAAAATAGCTCGTCTGAGCCCCTTTCAGCCATGGCAAACGCTCATGTCTTTCAAAGAGCAATGACCTTGATTTAACTACCGGTCGGAGTAAAAAGCAACGTGGCACTATTGATAGAGTGATGAGACGTCAGGCAGCGGTGAGGTTTTAGGCTCCTCCCCCTGTCCGAATTTGCGGCGGATTTCTGCCTCAACATCCGCTCGATCTTTGCCGTACGTGTCATACGAGAGTTGTTTGAGCGCATCGGTCTTGCTGTAATCGAAATGCGGGAGGTTCACCGTCTCGATGGTGAAAGGCCTCGCGGGCACACCATTTACAAGTACCGACGCGACGCCTGTCCTGTTCGGCAGATTCTCGAGGTCTTTCGCCGAGAATACCGGTGCAAACTGTTTCTCGAGAAATTCTGCGTCCGTGGTGCCGATGCGCATGGCGATTTTGGTACCCACGTTGCCAATGACCGAATCGCGAATGTCGTCTTCCAGCTGCGCGATGAATTGGTGCGCGACGGTGAGCGAGAGTTTGTATTTACGCGCCTCGGAGAGAATCGTGGCGATACTCGGCGTCGCAAAATTCTGAAACTCGTCGATGTCGAGGTAGTAGGTCGGCAGCGCTTCTCGCGTATCGACACGGGAGAATGCGGCCTGCAAGAATTTCGATACGAGAATGAGGCCGAGGAGCGCGGTATTTCTATCCCCCAAGCGACC
>CAYGFN010000068.1:0-2019 GCA_964349145.1 uncultured Candidatus Saccharibacteria bacterium | reverse complement strand
GGGATTTCCACGAAGGTCGAGCCGGAGTCCGGATCCTCGACGACGAGCTGTACTGCATTCCTATAGTACTGCTCAAACATCGGTCCGAATGCCTCCGGCACATCCGCGTAGAGTTTCCTGAAAATACCGTACACTTCGTCGACCACAAACGTCTTCATCTCGGGTTTCGAGCGATCATACTCGAGCATGTTGAGTCCCATCGGACGCGCAGTGTAGGCGGGATCGAAGTAGATGACGTCCTTCATGCGCTCCGGCGGGATGCTTGCGAGCACATCCTCGATGTCATTGCCGTGCGGATCGATAAAGGCGACGCCCTCACCGTTCTTAATATCCTGGATGATCATGTTTTTGATGAGGCCCGTCTTACCGGTGCCTGTCTGGCCGATGACATACGCATGGCGGAGGCGGTCCGCCGGTGCGAATCGCACTTCATTCTCCTGCGCTCCGTATCGATTGACGCCGAGTACGATTCCCTCGCTCGCCATCTCCACCGGCGCAGGCGCTTGCTTCGCATAGGATTTCTTGAGCTCACGGGAGGTCGTCACACGCTCGGCGGTGAAGTGGAAAATGGATGTCACCTCCGCAAGCGAGAGCGGCATCGCGATGCCGTGATCAAACGCACGATAGGTAAAATCTCGTAGAAACCCTGCAATCTTCCACGTGCCCACCCGCTGGAATGTGAGCTGGTTGCCACGCGAATCGTCGTACTGGCTGAAAGGGGCAATGAGATTCGAGAGGAGGTCGTTCGCACGAGCCTGCGTCGGCGCGGAGGTGATGAGGCGGATAGATACAGGGGCGATGCGCGATTTAATCTTGCGCGATATTTCTTCTGTGGCTACCTGATCTGAATTGCGGCGGAATTCCTTGTCGAGCTCCTTGGTGTACGCCTCCGGCGTAAACATCATTTTCATCGTCTCCTGCAACACTTCGCCCAAATCTGACTCGGCAATCTTGAGCGCCTGCCCCACCGACTTCCCCTTCTCAATCTGCCGCAGTACTTTTTTGTAGTGATGATTGTAGCGGTCGCCCTCGTTTGAAATAGTGATTTGCATTGCTGCTCCTTCACCGTGCTTTTGTAGCTTCGAAAACGCGGCAAGCAGAATGTTCATCGGATCATGATCAAACATGTCCGGTGTCTTCAGCGGATATGCTGGGTGTGATTTGAGCGACGCATATGCTGCTGCGTGAAATCCATCCACATTGAAAACATTGTAGTCGCCTCGCTGCTCCGAAATTCGCGCATTAGGAAAGACAGATGAAATCAAGCGCTCCGCGAGTGTCTGTTTCGCCCGCGGTACGGCGAGGTAGAGAAACGCTTCTTCGGAGCCTTCTGGTACCGCTATTTCGAGCGAGAACCCTTCGTGCGGATCGATGAGCGACGAGAGACCAGCGTAGAGCTGCTCGGAGGAAGAGAGGAGCTGCTCAAGCTTTTGTTGGCCCTGCTGTTTCTCATCTTCGCCGTGCGCCTGCGGCTGAATCTCGAAGAGCACCATATGAAGCGCGCGATTCACCTTCTCCGCAACAGGCGTACCGCTGTCGGGGAGACCCTCGGCAATGTAGCGAATGAGTGCTCGATGAAAATCGTCTTCGAGGTGTGGATTTTTGAGGCGCTCAGCGACACCGAGAGCATTCTTGATACCGCGCTGCGAAACGATTTGGAAGAGCGAATCGAGCTGCGCATCGTGCGCCTCTGGCTCGAGCTTCAGGAGATGCCGAAGCGTCTCGTGTTCGGGCATGACGACCGTCTCATGAAGCACCTGCGCGGATGACTGATGCGAGTACTCGGTGAGTTCACGGCGTGCGATGCGGTCTTGCTCGAAGCGCGTCGGCTTCACATCGAGCTCCTGCTCTTTCTCGGCAACGCGTGCGCGCAAATACGCAATCTCCTCCTCGGGAGATTTGAATGCGTTTGCAGCACCGGCAACTTTGGGCCGCTCTATCATCGAGCGCGGGGGCATTCAAAAATTATACACTGCGTCTGAGCTTCCCCCGCAGAATACCTATTACAAGCGCCGTATT
>CAYGFN010000067.1:0-3516 GCA_964349145.1 uncultured Candidatus Saccharibacteria bacterium | reverse complement strand
GTGGATTCGATTACATATAAACAAGCGGCACTCATCGGCCTCTGTCAATCAATCGCCATCATCCCCGGCGTGTCGCGTTCTGCCGCGACCATCGTCGGCGGAATGCTACTCGGCATGAAGCGCACCCTCATCGTCGAATTCTCATTTTTACTTGCGGTCCCGACCATGGCTGTCGCGACCGGCTTCGATATTATTAAAAATGTCGACACCATCTTCGCCGGAGGTATCGGCATCCTTGCACTCGGATTTGTCGTCTCGTTTATCGTCTCAATTTTTGCGGTGAAATTCCTGCTTGCCTTTGTCCGTGCGTACTCATTCGTGCCGTTTGGTATCTACCGCATCGTCCTTGCCGTCCTCTTCTTCAGTATCTTTCTTCTCTAGTCAGCGCTCGCCCAACGCACACGGCCCCGCAGAGCGGGGCCGTGTGTAAAAAAACGGCTGTCTTACATGCCACGCTTGTGCATGATGGAGTAGACGCCTGCGACACCGACGAGGATGTAGACAATCCATTCGAGCTCAGGCGTGCCGCCCAAGATCATGTTGACTACGTTCAAGTCCGTGTTGATGAATCCACCGATACCGACGAGCAACCAGTTGATTGCGCCGACCATCACGAGAATCCATGCAGCTTTATGAACATTCATAGAGATAGAGGAGAGTGCGGTTGATAAATATCGACCGATACGTCCTATAAGTATGCGACGCTATTAAATTCGCGCCAGAGATATCTGCTGGGATGTGTGAATTAGAAACGGGGGCGCAGAGCGCCCCCGTTTGATGCTCGTCTCGAGCTTTCACTTCTAGCCGCCGCGCTTTTTGTCATCGTCTTTGCGGCGACAGAGAGCGACGACGTCGCTCACTGTGAGATCGATGCGGTGTCGCGGATCGTTTAGGTCCACGAAGCGCAGCAGCGTGTTGGGTCGTGCCGAGTGGCCTTGCCTACGCGCCGGCTCGCAGATGATTTGCTCGTACCGCCGGCGACAATACCAGCATGAGATGTTGACCTTGAGGTCAAATCCCGTAGCATCGTCGATTTTACGCGGCGAGGTCACGACTTGCCCGATCACTTCGCCTCCGAGCGCGTATGCCGCACGCTCGAGCGCCTCTTCTGCGCAGTGATCACTCTCCTGCCGTTCTCCAGGTGCGCTCTTCTTATTCGCGCCGACGACTACCGCGTACGATCCGTCGGATAGCAGGGCGATGCCCGCAGCACCGACGCGATACCCTGCGTAGTGCGCCGAGCGCGTATTTGCCTGCTCGATTGCAAGCTGTTCGAGCTCGCTTGCCATTCGATAGAACGGCAGTATGCGAAGACGCTCTCCTTGATCGAGCTTCAGCTGCGCCTGCGTACGGTGCGCATATCGCTTGAGTTTGCGGCCTGCCTTTTTCGGCATGGAACCCTCCTGTTGTCGAGCTGCACTATGCAGGTGAAATCAGCATATGTCAAATGCCGCACCCCCGGTGTTCGCGACTCTTTCGCGAGATGCTAGGATATTCGAATGGCACAAAAGATTCGGAAGGCCGTAATTCCTGCAGCAGGCTACGGCACGCGCTTTTTACCCGCGACCAAGGCAATGCCGAAGGAGATGCTCCCCATCGTAGACAAACCGATTATACAAATCGTCGTAGAAGAGGCTGTCGCCTCCGGCATCGAGGAAATCGTGATTGTGACAGGGTGGAACAAGCGATCCATCGAAGATCACTTCGATTTCCCCTACTCTCTCGCTCACTACCTCCGCGAGAATGGCAAAGAGAAGCAGGCAGATGAGATAGTCCGTATCGCCAATCTCGCGAATTTCGTCTACGTGCGCCAGAAGGGTCCGTATGGCAACGGTACTCCGATTTTGAATGCGCGCGCGGTTATTGGCGATGAGCCCTTCGCCATTCTGTGGGGCGACGAGTTCATTCACTCAGACCCGCCACGACTGAAGCAAATGATTGACGTGTGGAATGAGCACGAAGTGCCAAACGTCTCGGCGATACGCGTGCCGGAGAATCGCGTCGACAAATACGGCATCGGCGATGTTACACCGGTGAAGGACAATGTTTTCAAAATTAATACGGTGGTTGAAAAGCCGAAAATTGGTGAAGCGCCTTCAAATCTCGCGACGCACGGCGCATACATCATGACGCCGCGCCTCTTCGACCTTCTCGCAGAAACGCCGCTCGGCAAAAACGGCGAGCTCTGGCTCTCCGATGCGATTGCGCGGCTCGCGAAAGAGACGGATGTGTACGCCGTGGAAATCAAAAACGCTCGATACTATGACACCGGCAACAAGCTCGAGTACATGAAGACCGTCGTGGAGTTTGGCCTGAAGCACCCCGAGCTTGGCGAGGATTTCCGCGCCTTCCTCAAAGCTCTCAATCCGTAACACGCTCGGCTGCGCGCATGATAGAATCGGCGGGTGAAAACAGCCCTGCTCGCAAGCTATGGGAAGGATGAGTCGCTCGTGCGACTCGGGAATCTACTGCGAGAGAATGGTTGGAATTTGCTCGGGTCCGCGGGCACCGCGAAATACTTGAGCGAACACGACATCCCCTGTCGCGACGTCGCGGAGACTGTCGGCAAGCCGATTCTTGGCCATCGGGTCGTGACACTGTCGCGAGAAATCTTTGCAGGACTTTTGGCGGCAACACCCGCTGATTACGATGAGCTTGCCTCGCTCAACATCAGCTCCATCGACCTCGTATACGTGACCCTGTACCCACTCGAGGAGGTTATCGCAAAAGACGGTACGCCTGCGGAGGTCATAGAGAAGACGGACATTGGTGGTCCGACGCTCCTCAGAGCTGCTGCCAAGGGTCGTCGACTTACGCTCTCGAACCCCGCGCAAATAGCAGAGCTCGAGGCGTGGATCACAGGAGGTATGGACGAAGCGGAGCGTGAGGCGCTCGCAATTAAATTTGCCGCGGCCGCCGAGCGCCGTGTCGCAGACTATGTGGGAGCGTCCGCCAGTTATTGGGAGGCTCAGGTGAAGTAATCCACAGCATGTATAAAAGAGCGGGTGTATAGTAATCATCCCTTACTCACTTAGCATCACATCTATGGAAACCACTCTCTACTCCGTCACCGTCGAGCCCTTTAGTAAGAAGCTCGAAGCGCTCAAGGGATTGCTTGATAAGGTTGCGGCGCATGCTGCTTCCAAGCAGCTCGCGTGGCACCCCGCGGGGATGCAGGAAGACGCGCTTCTCCAGAGCCGTCTTATCTCCGACCAGTTCCCTTTTGTCCGCCAAATCCAGATTGTCTGTGACAATGCCAAGAACGGCGCGTCGCGACTTGCAGAGATTGAGCCGCCGAAAATGGAGGACACCGAGAAATCCATACCCGAACTCAAGGAGCGCATCGATAGGACACTCGCGTTTTTAAAGACTATTAAGCCCGAACAAGTCAACGGCAAAGAAAACGTGCAGGTATCGCTCTCCTACTGGAATGGCAAGTCAATGAGTGGCGCCGAATACGTGCAGAATTACCTCGTGCCCAATTTCTATTTCCATCTCACTACCGCCTACTCCATC
>CAYGFN010000066.1:0-3522 GCA_964349145.1 uncultured Candidatus Saccharibacteria bacterium | reverse complement strand
ATCTTATCGACAACGTGCTCCTGCCTCCGAAGAAGGCCCCGGGGACTCTCTAAGCTCACTGTGCAGAAATTGTTAGCGCCCGCCGGACAGCTGTCCGGCGGGCGTCTTGGTGTTTGCGACAGGTGATGCAGGTAGTTCAGAAGCGCCGCTTCAGCTTCTGGACGGGCGTCTTCAAGATTCTCGCGTTGCTGATGCGGACCAGTCCGCGCATCTTCGCGATGCTCTCAACCCGCGGACGTCTCTTCGGAAGCATTCTTGCTCGGATCATCCGTAGCCGGAAGTGGGGAGCGGACTCCGTGCTCTGAAGTAGCAAGCGCTCCCAGGCGGTCGCTGCTTGGTAATCGCGAGTCAGTAAGGCACCCAGCAATGGGAGCCGCCTCTTGCCTTTAAGCCACTGATAGATGGTTCTCCGCGCGTGTGCAAGCACGCCGAGTGAGAGGCGTCGTTGCCCCGCGCCCGACCAGAGCGCCTCAAGAAACAGTCGGAAGAAATTGACTGCGGCGAGGTCTTCTTTGCTGCGAGGTGCAGCCAATCGGTTGTTCCACCACTCACGATGCTCCCCGTGATCAGGATGGAAAAAGAAGAGGATGTACGAGACGTTTTCGTCGGTCAGCGCCCACTGCATGATCTTCTGAGTGCGATGCCTATAGTGCAGGCGCCATATCCATTCGGGTAGATCGCCTTTCTTCTCAGCTCCGTCAGGAGGGAGCGGCTTGCGCCGGCTCATCATGTGCTCGGACGCTGGCGCGAAAACGTTTTCGCACATCACGCGCCACGCTTCTCGCTCGATCTTCCCGCGCGTGCCCCAATAGAGCGTTTCGTGCTTGCGAGCGGCTTGATTGTCTGCGTCGCCGTATATCATGCCGGCAAGAATCCGCATATAGATCGTAAAGCGGCGCTGCTCTTGACGAAGACTCTCGAAGTCGTTTCCCGAGCGCGCGCCCTTGAAGCCCCAGCTCAAGTGCGGGACGACGTCGACCGCGTAGAACGTATCGGCCTGGCAGATTCTCTCCCAGCGCTCAAACCAATCGCTGAGATTGTACGGCTGCGCGTTGGCACCGGCTCGGATGGGAAAATAGTCCCTAACGTCGTGCTTGTGTTCCTCCGATTAGCGGACAAGACCCTGCTCCAATGAGCGACTTCGATGACGTTACGCTCGCGCCCGATTGGTGTCAACAAGAAAGCCTCAATAGAAAAGCTCAAAAAAGATGCTAGAATGCCGCCATTCTTACCTGCCCCGTTGAATGCCAACGAAGGCGCGTATGATTTCTTTTTTCATCAGATACAGATGACACAATTACACTATGGAAACTGAGAGCAATTCAACTGGGGTGGACACAGAGACGCATGAAATAGAAACGATTGCCCTGACCGAAGAGCACATGGTAGAGGCAGCTCTTCCGGAAGACGCGGCTCACGAGAGCGGCATTCACGTAGCAATCTCGGCCGAGAAACTCGGGACGTTTTATGGATTTCCCATCACCAACACAATCGTCGCAAGCTCGGTCGTGTTTATCGTGCTCGTCATCCTTGCTGTCCTCGTGGGCAAGCGTCTCAAAATGATTCCGGGTCGTTTGCAGTCTGTCTTTGAGCACATGGTAGAAGGGGTATACGACTACGTGGCCGAGACACTGGAGAGCAGGGACATGGCTCGTAAATTTTTTCCGTTGATTATCACGATCTTCCTCTTCATTTGGCTCTCGAATCTCATGGAATTCCTCCCGGGTATGGGCTCCATACTCTACGATGGTTTGCCGCTCTTCCGCAGTGTGAATACAGATTTGAATACGCCGCTCGCCCTCGCGCTCATTTCGTTCTTCGTCATCGAGATTACGGGTATTCTCACGATCGGTATCGCCAAGTACGGCAGCAAGTTCCTCGTCAATCCATTCAAGGATGCTGTCGGGTTTGCCGTCGGTCTCATTGAGCTTATTGGTGAGATGGTGCGTGTGGTCTCGCTCTCTTTCCGACTCTTCGGCAACATCCTTGCCGGCGAAGTGGTGCTTGCCGTTGCGACGTATTTCGTACCGTATATCTTGCCGGTTCCGCTCATGCTTTTCGAGATTTTCATCGGCACACTGCAGGCTGCAATCTTCGCGCTCCTGACACTATTCTTCATCAAATTGGCGATTACAGAGCCGCACGGACAAGAGGCCCACTAAGGGCTAGAAACCGTGCAGTCCTGTGATATTATGCGGTCGGTCGTTCTTTATTAGACAATTTTCTAACCTACAGATATGGACATTGAAGTAGCAAAGACACTCGGTATGGCCATTGCGGTCGGTTTCGGCGTGATGGGTCCCGGTATCGGTCTCGGTATTCTCGTGGGCAAGGCGCTCGAGGCTATCGGCCGCAATCCTGAGGCTTCGGGCAAGATTCAGGCGATGATGTTCGTGGGTATCGCCGTCACAGATGCTCTCGCGATTTTCGCCCTCGTTATCGGTTTCATCATCAAGTTTACGTAATTTCGGCGCAGGGCGTTGTCGGACTTCGTCCGCCGTCGCTCACCGTACGATCTGTACGGCTCGCTCGGCTGACTCGTCCTCCTAGCCCTGCATCCGAAATGACGTAAACCGCGTAGATTAACTGTGTAGAAAAAAATATGGACGCACTTTTCGCAGCATTTGGAATCGATTGGCACCTCCTCTTAATACAGGCGGTGAATTTCGGCGTGCTGCTCCTCGTGCTGACCTATTTCCTCTACAAGCCCATTCTTCGCATTATCGACGAGCGACGCGAGAAGGTCGCCGAGGGTGTGCGTACGGCCGAACAAGCAGCACGCAAGCTGGAGGATGCCACGAACGAAAGTGAAAGCCTCGTCGGCACTGCAGCACGCGAGTCCGAGCAGATCGTCGCAGCAGCGAGGACCCGTGCGGATGAGAAGGGAAGTGAGATCGTGAAGCAGGCAGAGGAGCGGGCACAGAGCGTCCTCCGGGACGCGGAGCTTCGCGCCGAAGAAGCCAAGCGTCTCGCGCTCGAAGAAAGTTCACAGGAGATTGCGCGGGCAGCAATGCTCGCCGCGGAGAAAATACTCCGCGAGAAGTCCGCATAAATTATGGAGCAGCATTACGCACAGGCACTCTGGCAGATGGTGAAAGACGGGATGACGCCGCATAAGGCTGTCACCGCGCTTACCGATCTATTGGAGAAGCAGGGACGCCGTGCGCTCCTTCCGCGAATCGCGAGCGCATTCGCGCGTATCGCGGAGCGGGAAAGCAAAACGAGTACGATGGTTCTTACGGTAGCTCGCGAATGGGACGAACGGGAAGCACGCAAAGAAGCTTCGGAGGTACTGAAGAAGCTCGGTGTGGGCGACCTGCCTGCCGGCAAGGCAGGTCTTGAGACGCAAGTCGACGATTCTATAATCGGCGGCTGGCGCCTCGAGGGACGCAGCACCCTTGTCGATCAGAGCCACAAGAGCCGCTTGCTCGCACTTTATAATCGCGTGGTCAGTCAATAAGTACTAACAGCAGAAATTACTATGGATTCATCAACGGTACAGAAGATTCTCAAGGAGATTGA
>CAYGFN010000065.1:0-3531 GCA_964349145.1 uncultured Candidatus Saccharibacteria bacterium | reverse complement strand
AGCTTGGTCTGATTGACCGGCTTACGCTGCTGTTTGCGGAATACCCACGCGGAGACGACCTCGTATGGCTCGCCATCCATAATAATCAGGCGCTTCGGCAAGACTTCGTTGTAAGCAAGCATCGACATAGTGGGCGTATTTTAGCCAAAAAGCCGCGCTTGTCCACTGAGTCGGCAACAAGAAAGCCCGGCGCGTAGCGTTGCCGGGCTTTCGTCTGTGGACAAGATGTCGGGCTCAAGGAAGAACAGCTCTCTCGGGGTAAGCAAGCTTTCGCAATCTCACTGTATAACGGTTCGCTCGCCACAGCATCCACCGCAAATATCGGCGGGGAATGCGGACCGCACCCTCTTTGTCGGATCGGAAGACAAACAGCGCTCCTAGCCACGGGAACAGTCCGGGCTTTTTCTCCCAGCGCAGATAGCAGGGATTGCCGTCATCAACGGCGATCAAAAAATGAGTCATGCTTTCACCTCCGACGAGACTTTACCGATGTTTAAACCTTGTGTCAAAAGCTACTTATCCGAGGATTTTAATGAGCGCGTACTTTTCCTGGTGGAAGGTACCGAAGCCGTGTTTCTCGAAGAAAGCAGGGGAGCCGGTGATCGAGAGGACTTCGTAGACTTCTTTTTCTTTGGCCCACGCGACGCATGCATTGACGAGTGCGGTCGCGGTGCCTTTGCCTTGATGCGCGGTGGCGACGGCGAGGGAGCGGATTTCGGCGAGGCGTTGTGAATAGATTTCGAGCGCGCAGCAGCCGACCACCTGGCCGTCCTCTTCGGCGACGAAGAATTCATGCGGCTCGGGCAGGTGATCCTGTACGAGTTGATCCGGGAAGGATCGGATAAGGGTGAGGATGGCCGGCCAATCCGCCGGCTCAGCAGTGCGGATTGTCATAGTTATTCGTCTGCGCCATCGGACGGGCCCTTGGTCGGGACGCCGCCGCTCTGGAGACCTTTCCTGATGTCTTTGAGGAGTCCGCTGAGTATCGGCTTATTCTCGCGGAGGAAGGTGCGGGCTGCATCGTATCCGCGTCCAAGCTTGATGTCTTCGCCCTTGCCCTTCGAAGCCTCGGCGGAGGAGGGGAGGGAGTATGAACCGCCCGATGATTTCTCCACGAGGCCGAGCTTCTCGCCAAGTGCGAGCGCCTCGCCCTCTTTCGAGATGCCTTCACCGTAGAGCATGTCGAATTCGGTCTGTCGGAAGGGAGCTGCAATCTTGTTCTTGACAATCTTTATACGATGCCTGCCGCCCATCACTTCGTCGCCCTTTTTTATCTGTGCAATACGACGAATGTCGATGCGGACCGACGTATAGAATTTGAGCGCCTTGCCACCCGGTGTCGTCTCGGGGTTGCCAAACATGACACCGATTTGCATGCGGATTTGGTTGATGAAAATAACGACGGTCTTGGTCTTCGAGACGATTGCGGTGAGCTTACGCAGCGCCTGCGACATGAGGCGCGCCTGCTTTCCCACATGCTGTGCGCCCATGTCTCCCTCGATTTCATCTTTGGGTGTGAGCGCTGCCACGGAGTCGATGACGATCACATCAATTTTTCCCGAGCGTACGAGACTTTCGACTATTTCGAGCGCTTGTTCACCGGTATCCGGCTGTGAGACGAGGAGCTCTTCGATTTTCACGCCGAGTTTCTTTGCATATTCCGGATCGAGCGCGTGCTCCGCGTCGATGTATGCACACACGCCGCCTTTTTTCTGTGCCTCTGCGACGACATGCAACGAAAGCGTTGTTTTACCGGATGATTCGGGGCCGAAGATTTCGATAATGCGTCCGCGGGGGAGTCCGCCGATGCCAAGCGCCCAATCGACGCCGATAGAGCCTGTGGGGATAGCGTTGACATCCACTTTAGGTGTCGCGCCGAGCATCATGATGCTGTCGTCGCCGAATTTGGTCTTGATATCCGCGAGTGCGCGCTCAATATCTTTGTCGCTGCCTGAACCCGTCTGTTTTGGAGCTGCTTTTTCCTTTTTTCCGAACTGTGCCATAGGGGCAGTATACAGAACTGACCGGTCCTCGCTATCCCCACGTGGACGCCTCGAAGCGTCCCTGTTACTCTCGAAATAGGCCAACCCCTGGCCTCCACCTGAGGAGCAGAAATGCCATCTTACATACGCGTTCTTCCAGACGGGCAGACAGCCGAGGTCGAATACCGACAGCGCGAGTGCAGCTGCCGCACGTCGGTCCATCCCGGATTCACGGCAGCGCCGAATCCTCGCTGGGCGCTGGGACTTCCGCGCCCTCGCTGCAGGTGCGACGGTAACGGTGTCGTCAACACGCCGCTCGAGGCGACAGCGTAAGCCGCACGATGTGCGGCTCCACAAAAGGGTCCGCTTCGGCGGCCCTTTTTCTCGTCATCAGTTGCTTGTGCTCGTCGCGGTCGACGTCGCAATGATTGTGGATGGGGAGGTCGTGGCCGCGATTTCGAGTATGGGCTCGATACTGGGAATGTAGAGAATCTGAATGATTTTTTGGCTCGTGCGGCCGTATTTGTCCGTCGCGTCTAATGCGATGCGGTTGAGCCCTTCCGCGAGGAGGTATGGTTCATCAAATTTGCCCTGCTCGGTGACCGCGATGTGTTTGCCGTTGAGCGAGAGGCTCGAAATGCGATCTGCGGTACCCTTCAGACGAATGTATGGTTCTGAGACAGTTTGCAGCTCACTCGGCACAGTAATGCTCGGCCCAAAAAGCAATCCGCGCCCTTCGTAATAGGCATATCCGAGTACGATGACGAAGAATACGACGAGGGCTATTTGCGTGAGGCGGGAGTCTCGATAGGGAAGCATAGGCTAGTAACGAGCCTCCTCGGGCTCGTCTGCTGCCGGTTCCTTCGCGAGCTCGTCGGCATTGCCTGCGCCGATTATGTCGCGCGGTTTCGCGCCATCAGCAGGTCCGATGACCCCGCGATCTTCGAGCAGGTCCATGAGCCGCGCCGCGCGAGCGTATCCCACACCAAGTTTCCGCTGGAGGTACGAGGTCGAGGCCTTGCCGGCTTCGATGACAGTCTTTTTCGCTTCCGCATACAGTTCGTCGTCATCGTCACTGCCCTCGCTGTTTTCCATAGAAGAGAAGACCGCGTCGATGCCGCTGCCGACTTTGGCAGCATCGGCGAAATCAATTTCACTCGGGGATTCTGAGCCGTTGTTCTTCACGATGAATTCCACGACTTTTTTGACCTCGTCCTCGGAAATATACGGGGCCTGAATACGACGCGGCTTCGACATTTCACCCGAAAGGAAGAGCATATCGCCCGCGCCCAGAAGCTTCTCTGCGCCACCCGTATCGAGAATGGTGCGCGAATCGATTTGCGAAGCGACTTGGAATGCGACACGTGCGGGGATGTTGGCTTTGATGAGGCCGGTGATGACCTTCACGGACGGTCGCTGAGTGGAGAGGACGAGGTGGATGCCGACAGCACGGCTCATCTGCGCGAGGCGCACGATGCCTGCCTCAAGCTCGCGCGGGTAGCTTTGCATGATGTCGGCGAGCTCGTCGATGATGAGGACGATGTACGGC
>CAYGFN010000064.1:0-3582 GCA_964349145.1 uncultured Candidatus Saccharibacteria bacterium | reverse complement strand
ACTGGAGCCCGGGATCGACGATCCCGGGCCTCCCTTTTTATGATATACATGCGAGTATAAAAACATTTCTTGTCGGAGGCAAAGTGTGGCGATACCAAGGGGAGAGCCCGTGGCACTTCGTATATGTGCCGAAAAAGATTTCGCAGCAGATTAAAGACACGGCACGCGCCCGACGCAACGGACTCGTTCGCATCAAAGCGACAATCGGCGCGACGAGCTGGACGACCGCGCTCTTCCCTACCAAAGACGGCCCCTACCTCATCGCCATCAAGGCGGAAGTGCGCCGCGCCGAAGGAGTTGACGATGGCGACTCGGTAAAGATCTCCTGCACCCTTCTCTAACTGCTTCTAGCCGCTCCAGTCATAGTGCGTTAATTATGCGACCGCATAATTAACGCACTACGGGATTCTGCGTACTAAGGGGTGAATCCTGGGTTGGAATACAAACGGGGACTCATGTATAGTATGGCTCGAAACAACCTGCGCCCAGAAAGGAGGCGGTGATGCTCAATAAGCGACTCATGGCCTCCAAGATTGTGGAGGCAGAGGGCAACGAATTAGGGGCCGAGATGCGCATTCGCTTCTACTACCGCCTGCTCGCAGAAGGCGAATGGCGTCTCCGGCGGCGTTTCCGCGCCAACTTCCCGGGGAAGCGCTTCCCTTACAAGCGACAACTCAGCACGCAGCGCAACGCACAGGCTCGTTCCACATAGGCGGCCGGACCCATCCCAGGGCCCAGCCGATTTGCATGAGAGATTGTTCACGATACACTTGCGGTAGGCCATGAGAAAGGAGAAAGCCATGAGCCAGCAACCGAGCAACACACAGGTGTTGCAAATTCTCTGAGAGATCACGATGGTGGCAGTGGTGCGAAGCGAAACGCCCCGGCGGCGCGCTTCTCTACTACACTACCGATCCGACGCTCTTCGAGGTGTGGTGGTACCCCTTCCTGCAGGCGGTTCGCAAGAAGCGCCTGTGGACGAAACGGTCATCGAAGACGATGGCCAGCCTGTGGCGGAATTGGAAAGCAAACAATCTGCCCTGGCATCTCAAGCGCGAAGTGCAATATCTCCGGGAGAGCCGTAAGGCCGCCTTCCGGCGAGCCTGGCGACTCAACGCCGAGCTCCACCGTCTTCGCCATCCTGACCCTTAATTCGACGGAGGTCCCTATGGATAGTCGAATCCCCTAGCCGGTCATCACGAGTACGTGTGATGACCGGCCCCGCTTTGCATGAATTGACGAATGAGGAAGTGTGTATAGGATGCTCGAAGCGGGCCTCATCCAGCGGGCCTAAGGAGAAGAATGGATGTCCAGAATAACACTGTTGAGGGCACGGACCTTGCTCGCCGAGGCGAGCAAAAAGCCGATGGATCCGCTCACCAGCGACGATCGGGCGGGCGCGTGGACGAGGATCTCGAGCTGCCTCGATGAAGCCCAGCGGCACATCGACAAGGGGGCGTATACGGCCGCGAGGACGTCGCTGTCGCTGGTCGTCGCGGTCGCGTTTGCGTGCCGCCAAATCAACTTCGACGAGCTCATCGACCTGCTGATCTTGATCCACGATGAAGATCCGCGCCGCCAAGACGACGGCGGCTCCGAGCACTGAGCACGGACTGCTCGACCAACCGGCCGGCCCCACAAAGGGCCGGCCGATTTGCATATATAGACAATCGTTTCATATTCATTTAGGCTCCTCTTGGCGAGGTGCACCATGAGTGACCGAATTCACGAGCAGAACCTCTTGGAGATTGCGCTCCAGTACCGCACGCAGCGGCGATACCTGGGGCCCGAGGATACCGCCGTATGTCTCTGGGGCTTCTACGCCAATGTACGGCTTGCCGTGCTGGCGACCCAAGAAGAGCAGGTCTTCGTCCGCCCTGAGTCGGAGGATTTCACGTTCCCCATCGACCGCGAAGACGTGTACCACTACGAAGAGTTTCTCGAGGCCCGTGAGGTCGTCGAGTGGCGTCGAGAGTTGATCGAGCGGATGCTCACAACAGCCGAATAAGGTCGGCCGGATACCTGCGGGTATCCGGCCGATTTGCATTCATGCAGAGGTGTCGTCTCCGCATGCCCCTCTTTTGAATATCAAGGTTTAACCTTGATATGGATGCTCGTGCTCGGACGATTTGCATATATGGACATTCATTCATGGAGGAGTAGCATTATCTTGTGAATAAAGATCAAATTGACGCAACAGCGAAGGCGGCCGCCGAAATCATTAAAGCTGTACCCGTATACGAAGACGCCATCCAGCCCGTTGCCAAAGAAGTTGGTAAGGCTCTCAAAACGGTAGGAGGTGTCATCAATGTTGCCCTATCTCCACTCGCGGCGATGGTATACGGCTTCGATGTTCTAAAAGAGCGTCTGCGCACTCGCCTTGAGGAGAAATTGCAAAATACACCGCCAGAAAATATCGTTGCCCCTCCTCTTCAGCTCGTTGGTCCGCTCCTTGAGAAGTACAAATATGCACATCAGAGCGAGGAGCTTTCCGAAATGTTCGTCACCCTTCTCGCGAATTCAATGGATAAAGACCATGTCCAAAAAGCTCACCCTTCGTTCGTCAATGTCATCGCTGAACTCTCTCCAGATGAGGCAAAACTTGTAAAGATGATCGCGAGTGCTGATATTCTGCCTAAGTTAGATATAAAACTTGAGCATAAGGGAGCTGATGGTAAAACCAGTGGATATACTTACCCTTCAATTAACTTCACGCTCCTCGGCAGTAAAGCAGGCCTTGCGTATCCAGACCTCACCCCATCGTATCTGAGCAATCTAGAGAGACTTAACATCATCTCGTGTCCGGTTGGTTCGATGGAGTCGTCTTACTCAGACAAAACCCATTACGAAGAGATTGAAGCACATCCATTTCTCGAAGAGATTAGGACCGAATACAAAGACCAGGGTGAGATAAAAATCGAACAGAGATACATCAGGATCACTGACTTCGGTAAACTATTTATGGATGCAGTTTTATAAAACGATAGTAGTCGTTAGTAGCTGCGGAGTTGTTTGGCGCGTTCGTGGAAACGGATGCGCTCCAATGCCTTGGCTTCGACCTGCCTGCCGGCAGGCAGGTTTGGCGGATTAGTAGCTTCTCAGCTGCTTTGCCCTTTCATGGAACCTAATGCGTTCCAAAGCCTTCGCCTCAATTTGTCTAATTCTTTCGCGCGTGACGCCGAATTCGCGGCCGACTTCTTCGAGGGTAAAGCAGATGCCTTCCGGTGTGAGGCCGTTGCGCATTTCCAGAATCTTGCGCTCCTTGGGCGAGAGCTCGTCGAGAATCGTTCCCATCTGCTCGTTGAGGATGCGGCGCGAAGCGTCTTGATCCGGTGATGCAATCGTATCGTCGGCGATGAATGAGCCGAGCGTCGAGCGTTCGTCGTCGTCCTCACCTACCGGGCTCTCGAGCGAGACGGTGTCCTGATTGATCTTCTGGATGGTGTAAATCTTGTCGATTTCGATGCCCATTTCTGCGGCGATCTCTTCCGGAAGCGGGTCGCGGCCGAGGTGCTGCGAGAGCTCGCGCACCTTTTGCTTGTATTTCGCGATCGTTTCCACCATGTGGACGGGGATACGGAT
>CAYGFN010000063.1:0-3688 GCA_964349145.1 uncultured Candidatus Saccharibacteria bacterium | reverse complement strand
CCTTCATCGCATTGATGAGTCCTGCGAGGACGACGATTGCGGTACCGTGCTGATCGTCGTGCATCACGGGGATGTCGAGCGCATCGATCACGCGCCGCTCAATCTCGAAGCATGCGGGTGCCGCGAAGTCTTCCAGATTGATGCCACCGAATGCGGGAGCGATATTGAGTATCGTCTCGATAATTTTCTCAGTGTCCTGTGTATCCAAGACAATCGGCACCGCATCAACGCCCGCGAATGTTTTAAAAAGTGCCGCCTTCCCTTCCATCACCGGCAGTGCACCGAGCGCGCCGATGTTGCCGAGCCCCAAGACCGCAGAGCCGTCCGAAATCACCGCCACCAAGCGGCCCTTCATCGTATACTCGCGCGCCTCTTTCGGATTATGGGCGACATGCATCGAGACCGCCGCGACTCCGGGTGTGTACACAAGCGAGAGATCCTTGCGATTTCTCACCGCTATAGCGGGGACGATGCGGATTTTGCCGCCGAGCTTTTTGTGCAGAGCCAGCGCCTTTTTATCGTTCAGGCTGAGAGTTTTCTTCTTTTCCATCGGTACATCCTACTACCAAAAAGATCCCCGCATAGAGCCACCTTTCTGTACTTGACAATACTTGTAATACATGCTATTATGTATAACCCTCACAAGGAGCTCTTTCATGTATGACCCTCGCGGCCGCGGTATGCGGCTTCTCGCGCACCCGATCATCATCGTGTGCATGGCGCTTGTCGCGTTGCTCCCCTACGGACTCTGGGGAATCATCGCGCTCGGCATCGTCGAGATCGTCGTCATCTGGGGCACACTACCTGACGTTCATTGGGTGTGGCGCCAGACACAGCGATGGTGGTCTCGCGAGTTGGGCGGGCTCTGGTAATTTCCCCCTACCAGCATCCGCCTTGGGCCGGTCTCCGAAAGGAGCCGGCCCTTTCCCTTTTCTGCTATGCTGTGATGCATGAACAACCAGACACTCACGATTAAAAAACCGTTTGATTCACACGTGCACTTTCGTCGCGCTGCCATGCTCAAAGCCGTCGCACCCTTTACCGCCAAGCAGTGCTGGGGAGCACTCGTGATGCCCAATACTGCGCCTCACATCTTCACTCCCGAGGATGCGGAAGCGTATGCAGCAGAAGTGCGCGCATCCATCGGCACTGATTTCAAAATTGTTATGGCCGGCTATCTCACGCCGACGACAAGTGCCGAGGATTTGAAGCGCGGTTTCGCAAGTGGCGCATGGGGCGCGATGAAGGTCTATCCCCCGGGCGCGACCACGCACTCGACAGAGGGCGTTGATGGCCAGAGCCTCATCAATCATCCCGCGCTCGCTGTGATGCAGGAAATCGGCATGCCGGTCCTCTTGCATGGCGAGGTCAACAAAGACGAGCATGGTGAAGAAATCGATATCTATGACCGTGAGAAGCGATTTCTCGAAGAGATTGTACCGAGCATCCTCGCAAAATATCCGACGCTCAAAATCTCGCTCGAACACGTGACCACGCGTGGCATGGCGGAATTCATGATGAAAAACGGTAAGGAAGGCCGACTCGTCTGCACAATTACTCCGCAACACCTCCTCTTCGATAGGCGGCACCTCCACAAAGACGGCTTCCAGCCGCACCTCTTCTGCTACCCGATATTGAAGCGAAAGGAAGACAAGGAAGCGATTCGCGCGCTCGTTGCAGCAGGCACGTCTTTTGTCTCCGCCGGCACCGACAGCGCACCACATCCAACGCAATCCAAAGAAAAATCCGCGGGCTGTGCGGGCGGCGTCTTCTCCTCGCACGCGATGGTGGAGATGTACGCACAAGGGTTCGATGAAATCGGCGCGCTCGACAAGCTCGAAGCATTTCTCTCGGTGAATGGCCCGCGCTTTTTCGGCCTCGAACCTGCGACAGAAACTATTACACTCTCGAAAGAGGCGTGGACACAGGACGCGATGGTCCCCGTAGAAAATGGCGACACTGTCCGTCCTTTCGGGTACGACGAGAAGCCCGAGGCCCGCTTCCCCTTCGCGTGGCGTATTAAATAGTGATAGTGTTTTCTCAGCCCCTGTTCTCTCAACCGTGGGGCAAGGAGTTGCCGATGAAACACCTCGACAATGCGCTCGGATATGCCGGCCGAACGCTGGTCTATCTCTTCGTTCTCGCGCTGAAAAGCATCTTTTGGCTGCCCGTACTCACTGTCCGCATCTACGACGGTGATGTCGATGAGCGCGAGCGTGAGCGCTACGCATGGGGCGTTGGCCTCGTGTGGGTGATGATGCTACTGCTGCTCGCGCTGCTGCTGCAGCATCCTGATGCACGTGCCGTATCGTGGATCCTGCCGTCCCTGTTCTACTTCGGCTTCGGCGCGATGATCCACCTCGTGATGAGTCGGGATCGCGAAATGGCCGATACCTCTGTTCGGTCGGACGCGTAGCACGCGTGACATGACACTCGTGGACTAATTCCACGACGAACCGAGAAAGCGGGCAGCTGCTCGCTTTCTTCTTTTCATATTTAGACGAGCGGGGCGTGCTCGATGTCTTCCTTTTTCTTGGGAGTGATACCGTTGGCGATCAAAATATTTTCGAAGGCGTCTCGTTCGAGAGTTTCTACTTCCACGAGCTTCTCCGCAATCGCATTCAACGCTTTGCGATGATGCGTGATGATGTCGAGTGCCTTCTTATGGGCATCCATGATGATGCGTTTCACTTCGGCATCCAGGTGGCCCTGCACTTCTTGCGAGACTTCCCCACCATCAACACCCTCGCCAAACATGGCGCGCTGCGCTGAAGCTGCGAACGCTATCGGACCCATTTTCTCAGACATACCGTACCGCTCCACCATATTGCGCGCGAGATTGGTAAGTACCTGCAAGTCGTTGGACGCGCCTGTCGTGATATCTCCGTAGACGAGCTCCTCAGCGATGTAGCCACCGAGTGAGACGGCGATGTCGTCGAGGAATTCCTTGCGCGACTGCATCTTGCGATCCTCAAACGGCAGCTTCAGCGTGTAGCCCGCCGCGCGACCGCGGGAGATGATAGAAATCTTGTGCACGGGATCCGCATACGGGAGCACGCTCGCGACGAGCGCGTGGCCCGCCTCGTGATACGCGGTAATCTCCTTCTCCTTTTTGTTGAGGACATGTGAGCGGCGCTCGGGACCAAGCATCACTTTCTCGATAGAGCGGATGAGATCGTACTGCGTAATTTCTTTACGATCTTCGCGTGCAGCGAGAATCGCGGCTTCGTTCATCAAATTGGCAAGATCCGCACCCGAGAATCCCGGGGTGCGCTCTGCTATTACCTCGAGATTTACATCCGGGCCAAGCGGCTTCGTGCGCGCATGCACCTTGAGAATTTCCTCGCGATCCTTCCTGTCCGGCAAATCGATGACGACTCTGCGGTCGAAGCGGCCCGGGCGCAGAAGCGCCGGATCGAGCACGTCCGGGCGGTTGGTCGCTGCCATGACGATGACACTCTCATTGGGCTCGAAGCCATCCATCTCGACGAGAATTTGATTCAGCGTCTGCTCACGCTCATCATTGCCACCGCCCACTCCCGATCCGCGGACACGCCCGACCGCGTCTATTTCATCAATGAAAATAATCGCGGGAGCGGATTTCTTCGCCTGCTCGAAGAGGTCTCGTACGCGTGAGGCACCGACGCCGACGAACATCTCGACGAATTCGGATCCGGAGATTGAGAAG
>CAYGFN010000062.1:0-3728 GCA_964349145.1 uncultured Candidatus Saccharibacteria bacterium | reverse complement strand
CTTCACGGGCGTGTTGAGCTCGAGGACAGTCATCTTCTCAACTGCTTCGATGATTTGATCGTTAGACATAATAGATATACGTAATGATTAATTCTTGGTCTTTGCTACTTCGCTGAGTACGACGGCGAAACGCTGGCGCGGCGAGTTGATCACCTGCGCAAACATGCCGCGAAGCACATCGAGCGACGGAATGAGTGCGATTTCGCGCATCTCATTCATGCCGACAAGCTTGCCTTCGAAGATACCTCCGACGATGGAAACTTTGTCGGCGAGTTTCTTGCCTGCCTGCTGCACGAGACGTGCGGCGACAGTCGCGTCACCCTCACCTCCGTACGCGATCGCAATTTCTCCTTCGAGCGCGAGATCATCGACTTTGTGGCCGAGCGCCGCGAGCGCGCGGAGAATCAACGTCTTCTTGGCGACGAGATAGCGAACGCCATCCTTCTTGAAATCGCGACGAATCGCGCTTTCATCGGAGACGGCAAGACTATTGAAGTGTACGAATACGGACGAGGTCGCATTCTTAAATGCCTCCTCGAGCTTCTCTACAATTTCTTGTTTCTGTGCTTTTGTTTTTGCCATGTAATGACAATAGGACCTTGATAACTACAAGGCCCTCTTCTCGCCGGAGCGATGGGAGTGTTCGACCTCGGCAGGTGTCTTACGACTTGAATCCTTTCGGAGCCCGCTTTCTCTGGCCTTGTACGGGACATAATACGCGCTTTTATGAATCCATCAATTGACAAATCTTCGCATCGTGACATTATACAGGCAGCACGAATGACCGTGCTCCTGATCGAGGAGACAATCATGAGTGAGCTCCGAAAGGCGATCCGACGGGTAGTGCAACTGCAGCCGCGAGTGCCTATGCCTCCGGTAAACACCGACACAGCCTGCATGGCGAGTATGCTGGCGACTCGTTCTGCCGAAGAGGCAGAGTGCGGCCGCGTCACTGCCGAACGCATTGCCCTCGTGTTCGGCGCGTTCAAGTTCATCGACGAGTTCCAGTCCGCTTCCCTCAGGGCCGACGGCTGGGTCCTCGAGGATCTGCTGCAGGCGGCGGGAATACCGCACGACCAGGCGGCTCTCTTGATGCACCACTATATGGTGCGTCGGAATCCGATGATGACCGGCTTCCCCGGCATCGACGACGCACCGTAAAACACCGGTCGGTCAGCCACTGAGCTGCGGCCTGACCGTTGCACCTTGAAACGCCGGGACTACCCCCGGCGTTTTCACTTTATATTGAGTGCCTCGGCACGAGCCGCCGCGGCGGCTTGCGAGAGGTCCTTCGCCTGAGCGAGCTCATTCACTGTATAGGTGACCCCGAAGCTCACGGAGATGAAGATGAGAAAGCCGAAGAGAAATTTGAAAAACGACTCCACCGGGGACGACTGCTGCATATCTCCATTATACTGTAGGCATATGCGCATTTCAGCGACCCTCTTTTCTCTCGCACTCCTCATCCCCTCGCTCACCTTTGCCGCGGCATTTGGCTTCCCTCGCGAACCGCTGTGGCTCTCGAGCTCAACCGCGCGCGAGGGCGAGATCATCACCATGTACGCGGCGGTCTATAACTCCTCAGCAAACGAAATGAAGGGCTCAGTCTCATTCAGCGCCGACGACACGGTCTTCGATACCAAGGAGGTCCAGCTCCCCGTCGGCGGCTCCTCGCTCATCACCGCATCGTGGAAAGCAGTGAAAGGATCTCACGCTCTGAGCGCATCATTCGTCTCTGGTGAACAGAAAGATGCCACGAGCAAAATCGCCGTCACGATTACCGCCGCTCCCCCACCCCCACCGAAAGAGCCGACGGCGGTAGACAAGGCGATGAGCACGGCGAGTGATTTCGTCGGCAACATGACGAGCTCCGTGCCGATTGTCGGCACCGTCGCAGACGCCGTCGTCGGACAGACAGAAAAAGTGCGCACTGCAGGTGCAGACTTTTTCGAGCCATATGCGAAGCCCAAGGGCGCGGCGACAAGCTCGACCGCATCCGGATTCATGAGTGCCGTCACTTCCCCCGATTCATCGCTCGTATCAAAAGGCATGCAAATGGCCGCAGCTGCAGCACTTTTCGCATTCGACACGAAGTGGCTTTTCTACGGTCTCGCCCTTCTCCTTTTCTATCTAATCCTCCGCACCATGAAGCGCTGGGTCAACCGCCCGCGTTTCTAACTTACGACTCTGTCGTGCCGGCTATTAAGTAGTCTTATGGAGCCGTTTCTGTCGGATCATGCGCCACAGATAGACGTCAGCGATAAACGAAAGGATGCCGCCGATAAGACCGAGGATCACCGTGGCCATGAGCCACCCGGAGATTCGTAGCCATTTACCGGCTTTTTTTTCATATTCACTGCGTTCGATTTCATCGTTCTCAAAAAAGCGAGCAAGTTGTATCGAAGCAATTCCGATTGGAACCATGAGTACAATAGTTGCAATCGCAAGCATTAATTCCACGTGAGCCGGCAGCAATATCGGCACCGTCGACGGTGCCATACCTAGACACGCCACGACCATAATGATAAGAAAGGCTCGCATTTTCCTAGTGAAGGCTATGTTTCCTTGCGATTTCACTATTTCCTGTATCGCAAGTAGGAATACGAAATAAGTCAGGCACACGACAAGATAGGTGGCGAGTTGGATTACATCGCCTACTATAGATTTGCCAATTCCAAGAATAAACATCTCAGCGATGCCTGCGAAGACAGCGAGCAAGCACAAAGCTCCTGCGACCTCACCTCGATATAACGTATTCATAAATATCACGTGATTATTGATTCATACATAGCCTATCCTCTCACCTGATTTGCGCAAGACCCATTCCGAGTCAATCGCCCCCGCTTCTAAATTATTAAAAGAAAGCCGGCGGGCCGTAGGCCCGCCATGCTCTTTTGGTTCGTGATCGACTCAGCGCCGATCTGCGCTTTGCTCGTCCGTCGCGGACTAGCTCAGCGCGCCCCGATGCCGGTCATGCCGCTCATCGCGGCCGCCGCGATGTGGGCGGTCATGTGCATCAGGTCGGGCATGCTGCCGTCTTCCTTGTGCTGATGCCCTTCCTTCGGGTCACGCTCGCGACGCGGCGGCGGAGTCTGGTCACCCTCGCCGTCAGCACGGGTGTGAATCACGGCCTCGTCGGCATGCCGGCGGCTGCCCTTCGAGCCCTTGCGGTGCTTGCTCGGCTTCTTCCAGCCAGCCAGGTTGGTCACCGGCATCGGAAGCCCGTCGTACAGGCCGATTGTGCCGACGTCGCCGACCTGATCGTCGAGCATCAGCAGCATCTCGTTCTCCTTCGGCGCCTCGACCAGGATCGCGTCGCTGAAGTCGAAGGGGTTCAGCAGCAGGTCGTCGCCGCTGATGAGCAGGATCGCCTGCTCGGCACCCTCGAGGAAGAACACCTTGACGGCTTCCGGCTCGAAACCCGCCTCGATCGAGCGAGCTGCCATCGCGCGGCAGAGGCATTGCCCGGCAAGCGGGCAGCCCAACTGATTTGTCATAGACGTTGCCTTTCGCTGAGGACACACGTGTCGCGCTGCGGATGCAGTACGTTTTTACGCTACAAAGGAAAGACCACGTGCACATACATCTCTCCTATTTCCTACACTACCATCTTCATGAACGAGGGGCTACGGCGAAAGTCCACAAGCACTTTTTGACTGACAAAACACCTCGCCAATCGCTCTCGCTTTTTAATCACTCGGTACTGCGACACACATAATCTATAAAAG
>CAYGFN010000061.1:0-3730 GCA_964349145.1 uncultured Candidatus Saccharibacteria bacterium | reverse complement strand
CTGTGAAGGACATCATCCCGAATCACATCATTGCTGTGCCGGACCCGAATGTCACTGTCGCCAAGAAGTGTTCGATGGTGCCGGTCGAGGCAGTCGTCCGCGGCTACATCACCGGAGTGACAGGGACTTCGCTTTGGACAATGTACTCAGCGGGCAAGCGCGACTTCGGCAACTTCCAGCTGCCCGATGGTATGAAAAAGAATCAGCAGCTCGAGCATCCCGTATTTACGCCTTCTACCAAGGAGGACGCGCACGACAGGACGCTTTCTCCGCAAGAAATTGTAAGTGAAGGCATCATGCCGAAGGAGATGATAGATAAAGTCGAGCAGGTAGCACTCGCGCTCTTCACGCGAGGAGCGGAAATTGCGGAGTCGCGCGGGCTCATTCTCGTCGATACCAAATACGAATTTGGGATTGATGAGCACGGCACGCTGACGCTTATCGACGAGATACACACACCGGACTCTTCTCGTTACTGGCAACAGGCGACGTATGCTGAACGATTTGAGGCAGGGAAGGAGCCCGAATATTTTGATAAAGAATTCTTGCGACTGTGGTTTCGCGACCACTGTGATCCGTACAAGGATGCGACGTTGCCGGAAGCTCCGGCAGAGCTTGTGGAGGAGCTTTCGCGCAGGTACATTCACATGTATGAACAGCTCACCGGAAACCCATTTGTGCATGGCGATACGCCCGTGATTGCGCGCATCGAAAAGAATCTACAATCCTATGCCATTTGATCCTCTCATCGCAGTCTCGTCTGTCGACGGTCGTTACCGCTCGACTACGGAGCCGCTTGCAGAATATTTCAGCGAGTACGCGCTCATCAAGCAGCGCCTCATCGTCGAGTGCGAGTACCTGATTGCGCTTTCTGAGGAGAAGGGCGTGGGTATGCGCGCTCTCTCCGCTGCGGAGAAAGACATTCTCCGCGCGCTTCCGAATATTTCTGTCGAAGACGCCGCAGTAGTCAAGAAGATTGAGCGAGAAGGGTACGACGGAATTCCGGCGACGAATCATGATGTGAAGGCCATTGAATATTTTGTAAAATTGAAGCTCAAGGGCACGAGTCTCTCTGATGTGGTCGAATGGGTGCATTTTGCGTTGACTTCGGAAGACGTGAATAGCGTTGCGCATGCGCTCGCACTTCGCTCCGGGCTCGAGCAGGTGATGCTGCCGGCGCTTGAGGGCGTCGAGAAAGAAATCGTACAGCTCGCACGAGCACATGCGGTGACGCCCATGCTTGCACGCACTCACGGACAGAGTGCGACGCCGACGACATTTGGGAAGGAAATGAACGTCTTCGCGAAGCGGCTGCAGCGCCAGATGGAGCAGCTGAGGGCAGCCACCGTTATGGCGAAATGGGGCGGCCCGAGTGCGAATTACAACGCGCAGATGGTGGCGATACCGAATGTCGATTGGGTGTCGTTCGCACGACGATATATGGAGCGCTTCAATACAGACGGCGCTCACAGTGTGAAGCTCGTGCTCAATGAGGTGACGACGCAGATTGAGCCGCACGACACCTATGCTGAATTGTTTGATTGCGTGCGACGCGCCAACACCATTCTGCTCGATCTCTCACAGGATATGTGGCGCTACATTTCCGACGGATGGGTGACGCAGAAGCCCAAAGAGGGAGAAGTGGGCTCATCAGCGATGCCGCACAAAGTGAACCCGATTGATTTTGAAAATGCGGAAGGGAATCTCGGTGTCGCGAATGCACTGCTCACGCATCTCTCGCAGAAGCTCCCAATTTCGCGCCTGCAGCGAGACCTTTCTGATTCGACCGTCGAGCGCACCTTTGGCACCGCATTCGCACACTCGCTCATTGCATACAAATCACTGATGCGCGGATTCGGGAAAGTATCGGTAAACGAAGACGCACTCCGGAGTGCGCTTCAATCACATCCGGAAGTTGTTGCGGAGGCTATTCAAACCGTGCTTCGTCGCGAAGGAGTCGAGATGCCATATGAGAAATTGAAAGCACTTACGCGCGGACGTGTGGTGACGCTCGCGGATATTGCGGCGTTCATCGATACGCTCGAGGTGAGTGAGGAAATAAAAAAAAGACTTAAAGCTATCCACCCCGAGAATTACACAGGTCTTGCCGAGACGCTTGCGCAACTCTAGGGTATACCCTGTGAGATAATCGCAAGCAATTTTATTTCACGGCGTTCGTGTCGAAGATGGGGATATCCGCAATGACACAGTGCGGAGCTTTATCTCATGGGGTATAATTCTTTTAGTAATACGGATTTATTAGGTTCGTCAGTACCTAAACAGCGGTCGAGCTGGTTCCGATTATCAGTGCGAATGTTCTGGAGTTCGACACCTTGAGAGTCGACGCCTCGAGGAAAAGTCCAAGAACATTTGCGGCCGAAGAGATCCGGACACACGTCCGGTTCTTTTCATTTATGGGGGAGCGGCAGAAGTACCGAGAGCTTTTTTACCGTCGCTATCTGCGACTGGTGCCGCAGCGCTGCCTCTCGCGCCGACGCGCTGCGAGACACGGTAAAAAACTCTCGGTACTTCTGCCTTGGAGTTGGGTTGTTGGTGGGCTTACTGTTTTAGACCGAGACCGGTGCGAATGAGGTACCAGTTGATTGCGATAAGGGCGACTATCAGCGCGATAAGCATGCTGATAGATATGACGAGCGAGACATCGGTGATACCCAAGAATCCGTAGCGGAATCCATTGATGAGATAGAAGAGCGGATTTGCGTACGTAAGCGCTTGCCACCATGCGGGTAATGTGTGAATCGAATAGAAGATACCGCCGAGGTAGACGAGTGGCGTGAGCACGAATGTAGGCACAATGTTGATGCCGTCTATTGTTTTTGCATAGATGCCATTCACCAGTCCCGCAAGCGAGAAGACGAGACAGGTGAGGATCGCGAAGAAAAGGATAATCGCTACGTTGTGTAGCGAGAGTGCAAGACCGGTGAAGAAGAGTGATACGAGGAGGACGAGTGTGCCCACCAAGATACCGCGGATGAGTCCACCGCCGACGAAACCGGCAATCATGAGCCATGGTGGCGTGGGAGAGACGAGGATTTCCTCAATGTTTTTTGCGAAGAATTTGGAAGAGAAGAAAGTGAATGATGTGTTGGCATACGATGTGGTCACGATGGCGAGCATCACGAGGCCCGGCACGACGAATGTCATGTACGGCACACCCTGCATGTCGCCGATTTGGGATCCGAGCAGCGATCCGAAGATGAGGAAGTAGAGCGATGAAGTGACGACGGAGGGGAGGAAGGTCTGTACCCAAATACGAAACATGCGCACGACGTCTTTGCGGACCATCGTATAAAAGGAAATCCATTTTTGTGCGGGTGCCATATTATTTTTTGGCTTGCGGTGAGCTTGTCGAATCCGTCGTGAGCTTTACGAATACTTGTTCGAGGCGGCCGCCGCGATAGCCGTCGCCATCTTTCGCGTGCTCGGGATCGTGCATCGCGAGGATTTCGTCCATCGTGCCGTAAGCGACAATCTGGCCCTTATTGATAATCGCTACGTGCTTCGCGAGCTGCTCGGCTTCTTCGAGGTAGTGTGTGGTAAGGAGGATGGTCACGCCGGATTTGGTAAGTTGCTTCAAGTAATCCCACATACCGCGACGCAGCTCCACATCGACACCCGCCGTAGGCTCGTCGAGAATGAGAAATTGCGGTTCATGGATGAGAGCGCGCGCGATCATGAGGCGGCGCTTCATGCCGCCGGAGAGCGTCAT
>CAYGFN010000060.1:0-3878 GCA_964349145.1 uncultured Candidatus Saccharibacteria bacterium | reverse complement strand
GGCGAGGGCTCATGACCGTTTCGTTTCTCGACATCGGCCAAGGCGACGCCATTTTCATAGATGCTCCGTCGGGGAGGCAGATGCTCATTGATGGTGGGCCAAATGGCACGGTACTCCGCAAGCTCTCCGAAGTCATGCCGTGGTGGGACCGCGCAATCGATGTCGTGCTCGCGACGCATCCGGACACTGATCACTCGAATGGTCTCGCCGATGTGTTCGCGCGATATCGCGTCGGCACAATCTTTCTGCCGAGTGTCGAGGGAAGCACGGCAGATTGGGAGGCGACGCTTCGCGCCGCCCGCGCCGAAGATGCAGACGAATACATTGCCGAGCGTGGACAGGTGATTGATCTGGGAGAAGGGGCACATGCGCGCATCCTCTTCCCCGATAGGAAGCTCCCGCACGCGGAGACAAATCTCGCCTCGACCATCGTGCATCTCACATACGGCGATACATCTTTTATGCTCACGGGCGACTCACCGGATGAAATCGAACTGTATCTTACGGGGCTCGACGGCACGGCGCTCCGCTCCGATGTGTTGAAAGCGGGGCACCATGGTTCAAAAACTTCTTCAGCGATAGCGTTTATAAGCGTTGTTGATCCCACGTACGCCGTATTTTCACGCGGCTGCGAGAATCGGTACGGGCATCCCGCACCCGAGGTCGTCGGGCGCTTCGCGAAGCTTGCAGTCGAGACGCTTGATACTTGCCAAAAAGGGACCGTAACGTTCGTCTCCGACGGGAAGACAGTGGTAAAAAAGTGAAGCTCCGCAGTGCGGAGCTTCACGAGAGTACGATAGAGGTGGTTTAGACGAGCCCGGCTTTCTTGAGTGTGAGGAACGCTCCGCGCTTCTTCATGGTCTTGAGGCCCTTAGCCGAGACGTGCACCGTGACCTTCTTGCCGAGCTCGGGGATGAAGAGCGTCTTTTTCTGGAGATTGATTTGGCGGCGGCGCTTGCCCGTAGGATTAAACTTCGTCGCGCGAGTTCTGTTGGAATAGCCTCCGCCTACCTGCGAAGTCTTACCCGTTATGTCGCATACGCGTGCCATATATGTCGGCGCATACTAGCTTGCGCTCGAGTAAATGTCAAAATAGAGCGCATTTGCTATCATGCTCGGATGACACCCGACGCCATATTCATCATTATTGTCATCATCTTCTCCGCCATCATCCATGAAGTGATGCATGGCGTCGCGGCAGACAAGCTGGGGGATCCGACGGCGCGATACGCAGGGCGATTGACGCTGAATCCGATTCCGCACATCGATCTGTATGGCTCTATTATCGTGCCCGTAATTCTTACGCTCACGAACTCTCCCATCTTTTTCGCATGGGCGAAGCCTGTCCCGTACAACCCGTACAACCTTAAGCCCGGTCGATTCTCGGAAGCCATCGTGGCGTTTGCGGGGCCGTTTTCGAATATCGTCATGGCTGCACTCGCGGCAATCCTCGTCCGCCTGCACGTGTTTGGCCCGTCGATGGATGCGACATTTTTCTTGATCGTCGTCATCAATGTGATGCTCTTCGTCTTCAACCTCATTCCTGTGCCGCCACTCGACGGCTCCAAGGTGCTTGAATCGCTTCTGCCGAGAAATCTGCAACACGGATATAGCGACTGGCGCAGGAAGCTGGAGGACAACCCCTTCATCGGAATGGCTATCGTGCTCCTCTTTATTATCGTTTTCGGCTCCCAATTCAGCTCGTTTATTTATGCGATCTCCGGAGTCCTCGCGGGGGTGTAGGAGCGATTCTTGCGCCCGTAATCTATCTATAGTAGACTCCGCGCACATCCCGCTCAGGGATTTTTCATTGCAATGTCTACGATAAATCAGCTCACCAAGCGCGGTCGCGTGAAGAAGACGCGCCCGTCGAAGACCGTCGCGCTCTCGCGCGGCTTTAACACGCTCGAAAATCGCCCGACCTTCTACTCGGCACCCTTCAAGCGCGGTGTCTGCACACGTGTGACGACGAAGACACCTCGTAAACCAAACTCCGCTATCCGCAAGATTGCTCGCGTGCGCCTTACCAACGGCATGGAAATCACTGCGTACATCCCGGGCGAAGGCCACAACCTGCAGGAGCACTCGGTAGTCCTCGTGCGCGGAGGTCGCGTGAAGGACATCGGTATCCGATACACCATCGTACGCGGTAAGCTCGATGCGACGGGTGTCGAGAAGCGCCGCCGTGGTCGCTCGCGCTACGGAGCTAAGAAGCCGAAAGCCGCCAAATAATCTTTTGATATATGAGACGCCCTATTAAGAGAAAGCATCTCCCACAGCCTGATGAGCTGTACAGCTCGGTCAAGGTATCGAAGCTCATCAACTATGTGATGGATGAGGGGAAGAAGGAAGCAGCACGCAAAATCGTCTACAAGGTGATGGAGGAGCTCAGAAAGGATGGCGACCCTGTAGCGCTTCTCGAGCAGGCGCTCGAAAACGCGTCGCCTTCTGTCGAAGTGCGCTCACGTCGCGTCGGTGGTGCCAACTATCAGGTGCCTCGCGAAGTGAATCCCAATCGTCGCCTCGCGCTCGGTCTTCGCTGGATTGTGGAAGCTGCTGAAGGCACGAAAGGGAAGCCTATGGCCGTCTCGCTTCTCTCTGAATTGCAGGCTGCAATCAAGAATGAGGGAAGCGCCGTCACCAAAAAAGAAACAACGCATCGCATGGCAGAGGCCAACAAGGCCTTCGCCCACTTCGCCTGGTAGTCTCCAAGTAAACAAAACAGAAAAGCCGCCCCTGGGGCGGCTTTTCTGTGATACCGTTCACTCATGAAAAGACTCGGTGTGATTTTTGGGATTTGTCTTGTGGCGGCAGCAATATATTTTGCGCGTCCCCAGTGCTTCGAAACGATTCGCTATCGAGGTGCGCAAAACGCAACAGTCGCTGGCTTGATGTTTATAGGTTGCTTATGGCAGGGGAGTAGCTCGTTCCCGACTGTCGAACCACTCCGCACGTTTTGATAGGATGCGGGCATGAAAAAGGTAAAAATCGGCGGGGGATGGAAGGAAAGGCTCTCCGAAGAATTCGGGCAGGAATATTTCAAGACACTTACAGATTTTGTACGCGAAGAATACACGCGTGCCACCGTGTATCCGCATACCAAAAATGTCTTCCGCGCGTTTGATGAGACACCCTTCGATAGAGTGAAAGTCGTGATCCTGGGACAAGACCCATATCACGGTCCGAGGCAGGCGATTGGCCTCTGCTTTGCGGTCTCGTCCGAAGTAAAAGCGCCGCCATCGCTTCAGAATATTTTCAAAGAGTTGGAGAGTGATCTCGGTCGATCCGTCGATCGTGATCCGGACTTGATTCGATGGGCCAAGCAAGGCGTCCTTCTATTGAATGCGACGCTCACAGTCAATGCCGGATCTCCCGGCTCGCACCAAGGCAAGGGGTGGGAGCAATTCACTGATGCTGTCATCAGAAAGCTCAATGACGAGAGGAAAGGCCTTGTCTTTATATTGTGGGGCAATTACGCGAAGCAAAAGGGCGCACATATCGACCGTACAAAACACCTGGTGATTGAGAGCGCACATCCTTCGCCGTTCTCTGCTTACAGCGGTTTCTTCGGCTCCAAGCCTTTTTCGAAGGCAAATGAATATTTGCAGGCTCGCGGGGAAGCGGCAGTCGATTGGTAGTTCTTCATGGTGTTTATCGATAGCTGTGTTTATATGGAGATATGTCTTCGCTCCTCATGCTCGGTGTTGCCGCGATGGGTCTCCTCGGCCTCGCGCTGCTCTATGTCTTCATCAGAGTCATTTGGCTTGAGCTCTTTGTCGGCGGGTCAGGAAAAGATGAGTAGCGAGGGTCTCGTGCGCCGATTGCTGAAGAGCGCTTCGATTTGCTATGCGAGGCGATTTCGGCTACATTATTGACAC
>CAYGFN010000059.1:0-4097 GCA_964349145.1 uncultured Candidatus Saccharibacteria bacterium | reverse complement strand
TTAAATGCGTCGCCAAAAGAGCGTCGCGAGATGGTGGAAGACGCGCTCGGCCTCAAGCTCTACCAGCATAAAAAAGCAGAGAGCGAGAGAAAGCTCGAGGAGACGGCACACAACATCGAGAAGACCCGCTCGCTCCGTCGCGAGATTACGCCGCACCTCAACTTCCTCCGGACGCAGGTGGAGAAGCTCGAGAAGGCGCGCGAGATGAAAGAAGAACTCTCGGCAAAACTGCGCGAGTATTTGGTGCGCGAACATGCATGGATTCTGGAAGAGGATTCGCGGCTCATCACCGAGGCGCATATGCACGAGATGGAAATCAAGCAGCGACACGGGAAGCTCGCGGATGCCCGCTCGAAAAGTCGAGGCGGCGGTGACTCGCGTATTACGGAGCTCCAGGTGCGCCTCAATAGTACTGAGCGCCTGCTCGCAGAAGCTCGCAAAGAGAGCGAGAAACTTGCACGTGAACTTGGCCGCGCGGAGGGCGCTGCGGCCACCAACAACGTCACGGTCGAGCAGATCGTCGCAGTGCCGCACGTGCGCGGATTTGCGCGAGAGCTTGAGCACGCCCTCGCTGATGCTGAAAAAAAGCACGACATCGTCGAAGTGCGCGGAGTGCTCATGCATCTGCGCGAGCGCATCCGCTCGTTCGTCGAAGGACTGAGCGGTGCCGCTCCCGTCACCAACCAGGAAGCGAAGGCGCTCGTCGACGAGCTCTCGAGTACGCTCGAAGCGAAGCGTAGAGAGGAGGGCGTGCTTGCCGAAGACATTTCGACATTGCGCCGAGAGATTTCTGAATCTCGCGAGGCGGGATTTGCGGCAGAGCGAGACATCGTGGAGCTCGAAGGGCAAATACGTGAAGCGCAGTCGCTTCAGAATGCCGTGCAGGCGGCGCGTGCGAGCATCGTGGCCCTGCGCGCACGATTCGACGACGAGGTGCGCGAAGGTGTTGCGCTCGTCGGGATGGGAATCCGCGATTGGGACAAGACGGAAGTGCCGATCAATGCGACCGCGGAGGATCGCCACGAACAAGAGAAGCGGCACCGCGTTATCGAGCGCCTCAAGATTAAGATTGAAGAATCAGGGCTCGGTCAAGGTGATGAGGTCATTCGAGAATTCAATCAAACCAAGGAGCGTGATGAATTTCTCACGCGTGAACTTGCGGATCTCGAGCGCTCCGCTGCATCGCTCAAAGACATCATCGCCGAGCTTGAGAAGACCATCGACGAGCGATTTAAGGAAGGACTGAAACACATCAATGTCGCGCTTACCGGCTTCTTCCAGAAATTGTTTAGCGGCGGGGAAGCGTCACTCAAAATTGAAGAGCCCCGCCGAAGGCGGGCAGGGCCGAGCGAAGAGGACGATGAAAATATTGACGACATCAGCGAAGAGGAAGATTTGTATGCGGGGCTCACAGTCTCGGTGCATCTGCCGCGCAAGAAAGTGCATGGTCTCGAGGTGCTCTCCGGCGGCGAGCGCGCACTCACCTCGATTGCACTCATCTTCTCGATGAGCCAAGTGAATCCCCCGCCATTCCTCATCCTTGATGAGACCGATGCCGCACTCGATGAAGCCAACAGCAAACGCTATGCGGATATGATCAAGGAGCTCGGCGAGAAATCGCAGCTCATCGTGATTACACACAATCGCGCCACCATGAGTGCGGCAGGGGAATTGTACGGCGTCACTATGGGACAAGATGGTGTCTCCAAGCTCCTCTCTGTGAAGCTCGAAGAGGCGACACGCGTCGCGAAATAGTATGGACAAATTCGAAAACCAGCCGTTCAAGAGAGCAAAGCCGGACGCGATTAATGAATTACAACGAGTTATAGATGCACAGGTCGCACTCAAGGGCTGGGAAGAGAAGGATTTTAGTCTGAATGGCAAAGACGCCAGCGTCGTCGGAGTAATGCACATTCCAGAAACTGTAGATGTATATATTGAAAAAATGGAAGAAAAAATTAAGAACAGCGCGGTGATTCTGCTCGAAGGGGGCGCTGGGACATTGACTACATCGATTGACGCTTTTCCTTCAACCGTAGGTACCTCGCCCACGGAGACATCTTTTGAAGAGGCGCTATATCCTTCAAAGCAGCAAGTAGAGGCGTTTCGTGAGACGCTCAAAAGAATGGCAGCCCAAGGAGTAGAGCTTTCTACGCCGCCTGACAAACTTAATGATTCAGAAATTCGTCGGGAGATCGTGAAATATCAAGACAAGCTCGAGGATTTCTTCGAAAAAGTCAGGCATCTCGCTGCGCTTCACGGCAAACCAATTGCTTTTTCAGATCCGCTTGATTCTATTAGAAGAAAGTACCAAGAAGGAAAAGACGCGTATATTCGGGAGCATGGAAACGCGGGAGGGTATGTCACGCCGCCCGCAGACGAACTTATTATCCAGGACGCGCTGTTTTACGGTGGAGCCTCAATCGCAGCAGCAACTGGTTTTGCTGCGATATCTAGGAAGAGAAAAAGCATGACCCGACGGTCATTTATCAAAATCGCCGGTGCGGGAGCTGCCGCGGGAGCTGTCGGCGGCCTCTCTAAATTGGCGGAAAAGATCGAGATTGCTTCCCTTAGCGCTCAGGGTGATATGGGTAGATCAACGAATCCGTTAGGTGCTTTTCGCTATAACTGGGTCAAAGACTACCGGGAAATTATTGCTGGGCTTTCGATGCAGCGGCTCGCTGATACTTATAAGGACACGCAGGGCCAGATCACTGCTATTTTTGGAGGCAAACATCGCGAATCGATCGTGCATTATGCATCGTCGTCCGTCGAAACTCCTCTCCGTCTGCGTGCGTATCCTCATCGCAATGAATACGATGAGCCGACGCTCTCAGTATATGAATTTGATAAAGCGAGGCACGTATGGAAAGAGAAATCGAAAGAATCGCTGCTGCGAAATAATAACTGACGACCAATTTGTTATACTGAAAATATGAACATAGAACCTTCAATGATGACCACGGCATTTGAATTGCCGGGACATCGGATTACGAAAAATCTCGGTATGGCGCGCGGTGTGATTGTCCGCTCACGCTCAATATTTGGAACAATCGGCGGGGGATTGCAGACGCTCGTCGGCGGAGACATTTCTCTTTTCTCGGATCTCTGCGAGCGCGCTCGCGCGGATGCTTTCAAGCGAATGTCGGAGCAGGCGGCAGAGATGGGCGCTAATGCGGTCATCGGCGTCCGCTACGATGCGACGGGGGTCGGGAGCGGCACCACCGAAGTCCTCGCATATGGCACCGCTGTCGTTGTCGAGCGGTACGCATAATCCACAATGAATACGAACCTTGCACTCTTCGCTGCCGCTGTCATGAGCATGTTTGGAGTCGCCACGTCGACTCCTGCCACGCCTTCCGCGCCACCGGCGCCCGTCGTCGTGGAAGTGAGTGCGCCATGTGTAAATCTGGCGCGGACACTCACCTACGGTGCTCGCGGCACTGATGTTGCCATGATGCAGGAATTTCTCTCGGTCGAGAAGACGGGGTATTTTGGCAGAATTACGCGACAAAAGCTCGCAGAGTGGCAGGTCTCAGCGCGCGTCATTCCCTCGGTCACGGCCGATGGCGCGAGCATTGCAGGCCCGAAGACGCGTGCCGCGATGAGGTGCGCACCGGTCGCGCTCCGCAGTGCGTCATCCACATCCGCGCTTGCGTCGACAACGGTCGCGACGACGACCGGTCCGGTTATTCAGAGCCCCGTAGTGTCGGCAGTTACGCCTGTCACTTCCGGCGGGGGTGGTGGAGGCAGCGTGGCGGTGCCGAGCGTGAGCCCGTATGGATACTTGTGCACACCGGTCACGGACCAGCCGGCGTCCGGACCATGCACGGGAGGTACCTGGGAGCTTAGCTTTGATGAGGCGGGTTGCATTGTGTGGGCCTGTCTCATGAGCGATGACCGCGGCTAGAATTTGATTTTTAGCGCTCTCCTGTTAGACCCCGTGAGATACACACGCGGTACCTCAATGGGTCTGAAGGGACACTGCAGATAGCGTCGCTACAAACTGGACTATTTCTATCTCATGGGGTAGAGTACCGCGACATGTTAAAGATTCGATTACAGCGCATTGGCCGCATCAACAGCCCCGCATACCG
>CAYGFN010000058.1:0-4184 GCA_964349145.1 uncultured Candidatus Saccharibacteria bacterium | reverse complement strand
GCATTCACGGCCGCATCCTTGCGGAGGAAGCCGCGAACTTCAAGCGCGGCAGCATGCTCTCGCGTGACGACGCAAAGATGGTTGAAGATGATGCGTCTGTCACGGAAGTGACGGTGCGTTCTCCGATGTACTGCCGCGTCGCACGAGGTGTGTGCCAGATGTGCTACGGCGTCGACCTCGCGACGGGCGAGAAAATCGATGTCGGTGAGGCTGTCGGCGTCATCGCCGCACAGGCAATCGGCGAGCCGGGCACACAGCTCACTATGCGTACGTTCCACACCGGAGGCGTCGCGCAGTCAGGCGGCGACATCACCATGGGACTGCCGCGCGTCGAAGAGGTCTTCGAGTGCCGCATGCCGAAATTGCCTGCCACGATTGCACGCGTCTCGGGTGTCGTCTCAGATATCGTCAAAGAGGGCAGCGAGACCATCATCCACATGGTGCCGGAAACCGCATCGCTCGCGAAGACTGCGAAAGCTGCGAAGAAGGAAACCGAATACACCATCCATCCGCTCCGCCAGATTCTTGTGAAGATTGGCGACAGCGTGCAGAAGGGCGATTTCCTCACTGACGGCTCCGCCGATCTCGACGAACTCTTCCTCTATGCCGGCAAAGAGCGCGCACAGGAATACATCATCTCGGAAATTACGCGCATCTATGAGTTGCAGGGCGTCGGTACGGCCCGCAAGCACTTGGAAATCATCGTGAAGCAAATGTTCTCACGCGTCTCCATCACGAATTCGGGCGACACGAGCGTCTCCGCCGGAGAAATCCTCACGGATTTCGAGCTCGAGCGTCTCAACAAGGTCATGAAGGAAGATGGCAAAGAGGGTGCGAAAGGGAAACCACTTCTTCTCGGCATCACCGAAGTCTCGCTCACACGCGCTTCGTTCCTCTCGGCGATTTCCTTCCAAAACACGCCGAGGAAGCTCGCCGAAGCAGCGGTCTCGGGATCCATCGACCGTTTGGTCGGTCTCAAGGAGAACGTCATCATCGGTCGTCTCATTCCCGCCGGTACGGGCTTCGCGGGCTCCAAAAAGCACAAGATTATCGCAGACATGGAAGCAGAATATGCTGCCATGCAGCCGGTAGACATGCCGAATACGGATCGCAATCGCGATACGGTAGAGCGCTAGTCTTTGACAGCAAGGCGTCGCTCGCCTAAGGTAAGGGCCGGACAATGTCGTCCGGCCCTTTCCACACTGAGAGGCAGTCGATGGGTAACGGGAGAATGAAGGTCATTGGGGGCAACGCTCCTCATCCGGTTTCGCTCAGCGCAATCGAGCGCTGGAACAGGCCGAAGATGCGCGCGACGACCGAGGCGCTCGTGGGCGCCCTGAAGGATATCGAACATTGCCATGTCGAAGAGGTCTTCTTCAACGTCTGTGCGACCGTAGGATCGGGTCATCGTCAGCGGCTGCTGAATGCCTCCAATGTGCTCGCTGCATGGTGCTTCCACCTCAGGCGCGACAGCATGGTGATCATCGTCTCGCGCAAAGGCAAGGAGCCCCTTCGCGCGGTGGCCTACAAGCATGGCAACGTCGTGCGTGCACAGATGCGCGAGGTGCTCAGTCAGGTGACGAGTCGCCTCAAGCAGGCGTCGAATCACGAAGTCTCGGTCTAGAGACGACATTCTGCGAGACATTTGGGGCGGCCACGCGTGGCCGCCCTTCTGAATGTATGTAGAGGTGATTTGACCCTCGCAAAACAGAGGGCTAGTATCTTGAGAGGTACTACGTGCGTCATCAATCGCTCGAATTTGTAAGGGCGTAAGGGAGGTAAGCCATGTCCGTACTTGCTTTCAGTGACCCGCGCGCGCAAGCAGCGTCACAAGAGCGCATCGCAAATCGGAATCGGTTGGCGCTCAAATTGTGGCAGTATCAGCGGCGGCGTACGACGGATGAGGAGCATGCGAAACTACGCAATCTCTGCTTCGCTATGTCGGCAATCCGCGAATTCAATCGGTGGTGCGAACTTGGCGGCGCCGGCACGACGGAAATCACGCTTGCAGCGGCTGGTGCAATGGCTTACCGGCTCGTGCGAGAAGAAAAGGGATTCTTCATGTGGATGGAACGCGAGCTAGCCCAAGAGGCCGCGTCTGCCGTCGGAGGGCAATCGTCGTAAAACGACACGAAATAGGGGCGGCCACGCGGTGGCCGCCCCTTTCCCTTTTTGTGCAGCGAAGCGTCCCGCCAGGGGATTGCAGTTTCTAGCCAATCGCTGCGCTCTTGGAGAAACTGGTACCCCCCAAGGGGACTTCAGTTCAAAATAGCCTCGCTTCGCGCTTAAAGGAACTGGGCGCATAATGCCCTCATGGCGGACACCGTCCAACTCATTAAAGACAGACTTTCGATAATCGACGTCGTCGGCAGCTATGTGAAGCTCGAGCGTGCAGGCACGAGCCTCCGCGCGCGCTGCCCATTTCACGCAGAAAAGACCCCGTCGTTCCACGTCTCGGCTGACCGCGGTACCTATCACTGTTTCGGCTGCGGAGTCGGCGGCGATATTTTCTCCTTCGTCGAAGCGATTGAGGGGCTCGATTTCAAAGGCGCGCTGAAAGTGCTCGCAGAGCGCGCAGGCGTGCCGCTCGTCTATGAGCGGCCGGAGAAGAAGGATGCACGCGATCGCCTGCTCGAGATTATGGAGGTCGCGACACTCTATTACGCAGCGCAGCTCGATGATGCCGCGCGTGAGTATCTGAAGAAGCGTGGTATGGAAGAGGGGACGATCGTGGCATTTCGCGTCGGGCTTGCGGGAGATGCGTGGGGCGCGGCGAGCGACTACTTCAAGTCCAAGAAATTTACTGATCACGAAATTGTTGAAGCGGGTCTCGCGAAGAAGGGTGAGCGCGGTGGCCTCATCGACAAATTCCGCAATCGCATCATGTTTCCGATTGCCGATAGCGCGGGGCGCGTGGTCGGATTCTCAGGCCGTATTTTTGGTGAGAAAGCCTCCCCCGAAGCGCCGAAGTATTTGAATAGCCCCGAGACCGCGCTCTTCCACAAATCCCGTATTCTCTACGGATTCGACCGCGCGAAGATGCAAATGCGGAAGCACAATTTTGCCATCCTCGTGGAGGGGCAGATGGATTTGCTCGCCTCGCACCAAGCGGGGTGGACCAATTCGCTCGCGGTATCCGGCACGGCATTTACCCCCGAGCATGCGGCGCTCGTGAAGCGCATGACCGAGAATCTGGTCCTTGCGCTCGATGCCGACGAGGCAGGCATCAAGGCGGCGGGGCGTGCTGCGCGCGCCGCGCTTCAAGGCGGGCTCAATGTGAAGGTCGCGCGACTGCCGAGCGGTAAAGATCCGGCGGATTTGATACTCGAGGATGCCGAGGCGTGGCGTGTCGCGATTCGCGAGTCGAAAGACATCATAACCTTCCTCCTCGATGTGCTCGAGGAGCATGCAAAAAGCCCCGATGTATTCCGACGTACCGTGGAGCAGGTGGTGCTGCCATTTTTGTCTGATGTGCAGAGCCCGATTGCGCGCGAGCAGTACATGCGAGAAATTGCGAAGCGCCTGCAGGTCTCGGAGAGCGCCGTCGCAGAAGCGTACGCAAAGATTCCTGTCTCGCCGAGCCAAGGCGGGCCGCGTGCAGGCATGTCGGTACATGCGAATGCTGCGGCTGCAAGCGTGCCTGCGCCGGAGACAAAGGTCGTCGGCCAAGGCGAGCGAGCGCGACACGCGTATTCCATACTGGTCTCACAAATCTCGATGGCGAAGCCGGTGATTGACATTGAGCAGTACAAAAAGGATTTGATAGCGGCAATTGGACAAGATGCATTTGATGCGTTTGAAGCAATGCCGCAGAGCGAGCAAGAATCGATGCGCTTCTCGGCGGAGGTCAATTTTGGCGAAACTGTCTCGGTGGCCAAGGAGGCGCAGACACTCCTCTCAATTCTCTCGGGCGACAGGCTCGCGCGGGAGATGCAGGTGGTCACGGAGGCGCTCCACAGAGCCGAGGCGGCAGGGGATGAGGCCGAGGTAGCCCGCCTCATGGAGCAGTCACGGTTATACACAGCCGCAATTGCGAAAATCCACGATTCACGGTAGTATGTCGGACTACCCCCTGTGGTTATTGAAGCGCTCGCTTCGGTAAGGAATCAGAAGGGCAAACGTGTAGATACTATGAGGACAGCTTCCCGAGTACGGGGCTGTTTTTACGTCTGTTATCGAAACAC
>CAYGFN010000057.1:0-4247 GCA_964349145.1 uncultured Candidatus Saccharibacteria bacterium | reverse complement strand
GAATCCAGAGCTCTTCCGCAAGGTGCGGTGCGAATGGTGCGAGCATCTTGAGGAAAATCTGCCACTGCACGCGACCGATTGCCTTCTCTTTTTCCAGAGCATTGAGGAATATCATCATCTGGCTGATTGCCGTATTAAATTTGAGTGCGATTGCATCCTCCCCGACTTTCTTGAGTGCCTTGTGCAGTGGCACGTTGAGCGCGGCTACTTCTGTGTCGCCGACGAACTCCTCCGCGCGAGCGACGCGTTCGAGGAAGCGGCGCACGCCGACGACGCCATCAGGATTCCACGGGTAGCTTGCGACTTCGTTGTAGGGGCCGATAAAGGCGAGATACATGCGCACCGTGTCCGCGCCGAGGCGCTCCACCACTTCATCAGGGTCGATGACGTTGCCGCGAGATTTACTCATCTTCTGTCCGTCGGGGCCCATGATGAGCGAGCGATTCATGCGGCGCGTAAAAGGCTCCGGATCCTTGAGGAGTCCCATATCGAAAAATGCTTTCTGCCAGAATCGGCTGTAGAGCACGTGTACCGTCGTGTGCTCAGCACCGCCGCTGTAGAGATCGATTGGCATCCACATCTCCAATTTCTTCGGGTCTGCGAAGACTCCCGCATTCTTCGAATCAATGTAGCGATGGTAATACCAGGATGAATCGACGAAGGTGTCGAGCGTGTCTGTCTCGCGACGCGCCGTGCCGCCGCATAAGGGGCAAGAGACATTCACGAACGACTCAACTTTGGCTAGTGGAGATTTGCCCGTGCCTTCCGGCAAATAATCGTCGGTCTCCGGAAGGAGGACAGGCAGCTGCTCCTCGGCGACAGGCACAATGCCGCATTTCTCGCAGTGAATCATCGGAATCGGCACTCCCCAATAGCGCTGGCGCGAGACTATCCAATCACGAAGACGATACGTCTTCTTCGGCCGGCCATATTTCTCGGTCATCACGGTGCGTGCCTCGTCGGATTTCAAGCCGCTAAACTCTCCCGAGTCGATGAGCGTGCCGTCGCCGGTAACGACCTCAGCCTCTCCCTGTATCAGCTTGCAGAGACGATCCGCTTCCAGAATCATAAGGAACGACCTAATCTCCTCCGACTTTTTCCAGACAACCTCGTGCTTACTCTGCTCTTCTGCAGACACTTCAACGCGCGTGCCATCCTTCAACTCGAAGTATAGATATCGGAACGTCGCGCGCACATTGGTCTCTTTCTTACGATGGTAGAACTCAATCACCGAGACGCCGCCAAGCTGGCGCACGAACTGCAGGTTGGTATACCCGGACTCTTCAACAATTTCACGTGCTCCCGCTTGCTCCGGCGTCTCTCCGGCTTCAATACCACCGGATATAAACGTTCGTACGTCAAAATCCTTCCACTGGATTGCCAAATATTCGTCCTTCTCCCAGTGCTTTACGACGCACATAACTGCATCACGCGTATTAAATTCTTCACCCTCGTGTACCGCATCGATACGCGGCGCTCCGGCACGCGCAATCGGAGCGACCACTTGCTTTACGCGGATTCCGAATTTCTTGGCAAATTCACCGTCTCGCGTGTCGTGCGAAGGCACAGCCATGATGGCTCCGGTGCCGTATGAAGCGAGTACATAATCGGCAACATAGAGTGGAATCTTTTCGCCAGAGGCGGGATTGATGGCCTCGACACCTTCGAGCCTCACGCCAGTCTTCTCCTTCTCCCCTGTCTGTCGCTCAAGCTCCGTCTTCTTCGACGCCTGCGCAACGTACTTCGCGACCTCATCATTATTCTTGAGCACGCTCTTGCCTGCCCGGCCAGGGTGGCCGAGCGCGAGAGTCACCCATGGATGCTCAGGTGCGAGCACGAGATACGTCGCACCGAAGAGCGTATCAGCGCGCGTGGTGAAGACGCGGATAGTCGGGCGCAGCCACATCACAACATCCGGTTCCGTATCGCCCGTGAAGTGAGGCTTATTCGATGTCCCAATCGTCACAGAGACACCGAGTAGATCGGCGAGCTCTTTTGCCTGCGCGTCGGAGACCGCGTGATCGCGCGGGTCGTGAAGCACGGTAATCGACTTTGCATTCTTTTTGATCTTCTCTCCATCAAATTCCCAGGTAAACGTCTTTTCAAATGCTCGCGGATTGTCCTTGAAATTCTTTGAGACGAAACCACCGACGGTGACGAGTCGCGCAATCGGACGATCGAGCTTTTCGAGTACCTTCATCGCAACGACGGAGCCGAGGCTATGGCCGACGAGGACGGTGCGTTCGTCGTATGTGGTCGCAGCGAGTGCGGTAGCTACCTGCTCTTCTTCATTAGGCGCATCCGGATGCGGCAATTGCGGCATCACAACTTCGTGGCCCATCTCCTCGAGCTTTTGTTTTGCCCACTGCCAGCGCGGTCGGTCAGGACCGCTCTCAAATCCGTGCAGAATGACAAATTTATATTTCTGCGGTAGGTCGAGAGGAAAATCGATTTCGGCACCTACCGAGCGGCCGATCCAATTCTTCTGTGATTCCTTGATCTGCTGCGGCCAATCCATCCCATCCAAATCGTCGATGAGGCGGTCCGCATAGTCTGTAATCTTGATATTCCACTGCAGCATCTGCCGTTGCTGTACTTCGCTGCCGCAGCGCTCGCATTTGCCGTCCACCACCTGCTCGTTGGCGAGGACCGTGAGATCCCTGGGGCACCAATTGACCGCCGTCTCCCTCTGATAGACGAGCCCGTGCTTGTGCATCTGCAAGAAGAGCCACTGAGTCCACTTATAGTAATCCGCGCGGCAGGTCACGACTTCGCGAGACCAATCAAACATCGTGCCCATCGATGCAATCTGCTTTTTCATGTAAGCGATGTTGCTCTCCGTCCACGCCGCGGGATTCACTTTGTTCTTAATCGCAGCATTTTCAGCCGGGAGCCCAAAGGCATCGAATCCAATCGGGTACATGACATTCTTGCCCTGCATACGAAGCACGCGCGCGAGCATGTCCGGCACCGCAAAAGCGTACCAGTGTCCTACGTGGAGATTGCCCGAGGGATACGGGAGCTCCACGAGAAGGTAGAAATTATCTTTGCCGGGCACCTGGTCGGGCGTGGTGTAAATCTTGTTCTGCTCCCAAATTTCTTGCCACTTCTTCTCTATGATTTTGTGGTTGTAATTCATACACATCTTGCCTGCCCGCCCGTAGCCTTGGCGAAGGAGGGCCACTTCTTTTCGATTTTCTTGTGGTCGTACTGCATAGATTCGAATAGCGTATCACGGAGGACCGCTCAAGACGAAAGGCCTCCCGCGCGGAGAGGCCTCTCGAGAGCGCGACTAACGCGTCTTGGTGTACGGTGGGTAGCGTTCGGGGTCAATGGTGCGCTCATAGCAATCGCGACCGGCATCATGCTGCCAATTGTCTGGGACAGACGTCGCGCTCTTCGTCGGCTCGACGGGCATCGCCCCGCGCGAATCTTGTGCATCGCCTTTCGTCACAAATGTGGCACACAGCTCAAAGCTCAGCTTCCCCGTTACCGAATACTCGTACGGCTGTTTCGTGAGAGGATCGCTCGGAATCATGTTGTACGAAATCGGATCTTCCAGCTGCTGGATAGTAGCGGGCAACTCTTCTTTTTGCTGCCAGTAATTCACCACCTGCCACTGAATGCTCTGGAGATCTTGCACGCGTATCGCATCCTGTTTCTCGGCACGAATTTGCTGCGGTGTTCCTATAATGAAGAACCCCGCGATAATCGTTGCAAACACGAGTACTCCGACGCCGTAATTAACAGTACGGGCGCGAGACGACTCCTTCTCCCAGTATCCGCGCATGTCTGCGAGGAAGTGTAAGAATCCGAGACCCGCGACAAGGAAGACCGTCAGGACTTTGAGGAGGAAGCCTGTCGTCATTGCCTCACCCTGAAGAAACGTGTTGAGGGCGACGATGAGATCGATGACCATCGTTGCCCCCGCAAGGAAGAGCGTGAGGAAGAGCGCCCACCGACGCACCCACACATCATTGCGTGAAGCATCGCGGGCAATATCGCGACGAATGAGGCGCATCAGAATGAGAAATACCGGCGTGAGCACGATAAGCGACGCCATTTGGTAACTCACGTCGCTGTACGCAGGTGAGTAGTAGTACTGATCGCTAATGGGGTTCGGGAAGGCTCGGTTAATGTAGCTAAAAAGGAGCGCGATGAAGGCCACGACACCTGCGTAGAGGCTCGCCATGGCACCCACCCAGAGAACGAAATCCTTCGGGGTCGCTTTAGGTTTTTCCATATGC
>CAYGFN010000056.1:0-4341 GCA_964349145.1 uncultured Candidatus Saccharibacteria bacterium | reverse complement strand
AGCTCAAATGGCGGCACGAGATTCAGCGCCTCATCGGTACCTTTGGAGCGCATGTTGGTGAGCTGCTTCCCTTTGGTCGGATTTACGGTCATTTCTTCTCCCTTGGAGGTATTGCCGATAACCATACCTTCGTAGACTTCTACGGCCGGGCCGATATAGACGACGCCGCGCTCCTGCAAATTCCAGAGCGAGAAGCCGAGCGCTTTGCCGCTTGCCATCGATATCATCGAACCCACCTGGCGCTTCTTGATCTCGCCCGCATGTTCTCGAAATGCGACAAACCGCGATGAGATAATGCCTTCCCCCTTGGTGTCGAGCACAAATTGCGAGCGGTAGCCGAGGAGGCCGCGCGTCGGTCCTTCGAAAATAAGGCGCACCTGATTTTCATGCACTTTCATATCTTTCATGATGAATTTGCGTATGCCGAGACGCTCGATGATTGTTCCCTGATAGATCTGTGGCGTATCCACGACGACCTCTTCGTAGGGCTCGAGCTTCCGACCGCCTTCTTCATGGAAAATGACCTCCGGCTGAGAGACCTGCAATTCGTATCCTTCACGGCGCATATTTTCTATCAAAATGGCGATATGCAATTCACCGCGACCAGAGACTTTGACGGACTCCGGTCCATCACTTGCTGTAGCAGTGAAATCAACCTTGAGCCCGACGTTGATTTCAAGCTCTCGTTCGAGTCTGTCGCGAATTTGGCGCGAGGTCACGTATTTGCCTTCGCGTCCCGCAAAAGGAGAATTGTTGACGAGAAAATTAACCGAAATCGTGGGCTCGTCAATCGCGATGGCCGGAAGCGGCGTCGCGTCTTTGTCGACAGTGACTGTTTCTCCAATGAAAATATCCGGGAGTCCTGCGATCATCGCGATGTCACCCGCGCCCACTTCGGTCGCCTCGATTTTACCTAATCCCAAGAAAGTATACATTTTCGTGATTTTGCCTGTGCGCGTCTCTCCGTCCGGCTTTTTCACGAATACCGAGTCACCCGTCTTGAGCGTACCCTCGTACACGCGCACAATCGCAAGTCTCCCTAAGAAATTGTCGTAGCCAAGGTTAAAAGGTTGGAGCTTGAGTGGCTTTCCCAATGCCTCGCGAGTCGCAGCCGGTTGCACATGCGCGAGAATGAGGTCAAGGAGTGGCGTGAGATCTTTTGAATCATCCGTGAGTTTCATTTTTGCAATGCCCTGACGACCGATTGCGTAAATGACGGGGAAATCCGCCTGCACGTCGGAAGCGCCAAGTTCTAGAAAAAGCTCCAAGACCTGCTCTTCAGAGCGCGCCGGATCGGCCGCTGGCTTGTCGATTTTGTTGATGACAACAATCGGCCGTAAACCGAGCTCGAGCGACTTCTTGAGGACGAATCGCGTCTGTGGCATGGGACCCTCCTGTGCATCTACAACGAGCAATACCGAGTCGATGGAGCGAAGTACGCGCTCGACTTCAGAACCGAAATCCGCGTGTCCGGGGGTGTCGACGATGTTGATCTTGGTGTCCTTGTACATCACGGCCGCATTTTTGGCGTAAATCGTGATGCCCCGCTCGCGCTCAAGCGCATTTGAGTCCATTGATACACCTGCTTCTGCTGCACCTGTTTGCGTCAAAAGCGCATCGGTAAGGGTGGTCTTACCGTGGTCGACGTGCGCAATAATTGCGATGTTTCGAATCTCCATAGGTTTAAAAGTAAAATGCTCCGACGCGGAGCATCAATGGGACGATTATACGGGTTTTTAGCCGTTTTTCAAGGACTCATACGGCAGGCACGCATTCCAATCTCAAGCGAAGGTACCTACTCTTTTGCCGTCTTGTGCTAGCCCGGCGGGGCCGAGACTGAGCGCTGCGGTAGCAACCGCAGATAGCGACGGCAAGAGAGTAGGTACCGAGCGACCTTCTAGAGCTGCTCGTCTATCGCGGCCTTGAATTCATCGAAGCCGACCGCTCCCGGGAGCAGTATCTTCCCTGTGATGAACCCAGGTGTACCATTGATGCCGAATTTTGCCCCTTCCGCTCGGTCAGCTTGGATAGCAGCAGTGTATGCATCCTTTTTCTCGGCGACCTTCGCTTTGAGCGCTTGCGCATTGATGCCTGCGATCGTCCCGCTGAGCTTTACAATGGAAGCCTCGTCGCCAAATCCTCCATGCTCCTCATCCTGCGCACCGAAGACCGCCTCGCGCCACTCCCAATATTTTGCCGGATAGAGCTCCCACACGGCACGGCCATAGAGCGCGGCAGTGTCAGAATCTTCGCTCAAGAACGGATAATCCTTAAACACGATTTTCAATTTGCCTGTATCGATGTACTCTGCGATGAGCTTTGGGAATGGAGGATCAATCGGGATTTGCGGGTGACCCATTTCAACTGCTTTGCAAAACGGACACTGATAGTCGGACCAATACGCGAGCACCACCGGCGCATTTTCTTTGCCAATGTACGGATCGCCCTTGATATTTACGTCTTTGATATTGACGGCAGCCGCTTTACCGCCTGTTGCGGTACCTGTTCCGCCAGGTTTAAGAGCGACAATGAGGCACGCTCCAATAATGAGTCCCGCGAGCACTATTGCGCCCGGAATATAAAGTGCGCTGAAATCGCGCGATTTTGAATCAGTCATGGACACCATTCTACACTATCCCTGAAACGCGCAACCAGCCTACATCGCAGCGAGAACCTGATTTAATTTGGCGCGCGTCTTTGGACCAACGGATCCGTAGCCGACAACGCCTGCCTTTACGATGCCATATTTAATCTGGAATTTCTTGAGTGCGGCGAGAGTCGCCGGGCCGAACATGGTTGATTCCTTTCCGGGTGACCCCACTCCGCTTGCAGCGACGCGAGTATCGGCGGCGCTGTTCAATATGCGCTGGAGCGTGCGCACGTCCGTGCCGGTCGAACCCACTGTAAGCGCACGCGTAATTGCCGCCGCTGGAGGAGTTGATGGAGACGCTGCGACGCCCGGCGCTTCAACTTGATTCGTGGCACCTGCGTTTGCTATCACATTCCACATAGCGGGGTCCTGGCCGCCGTCCCATTTGAATATCGCGACGCCGCGCACGCCGAGGCGCTTCGCGAGATCTATCTTCTGCTGCAAGGATTGTGCATCGGGCCACGTGAGCATCCGGAAGGTGGTGTTGGAATTTTGCTGATCTGCAAATGCTGTCGCCGCCGAGGCTGCGAGGAGCGCGTTGATAGCACCTGAGATCGGGGGTGGCGTCGTCGTGTTCGAGATGTAGGTGAAGACCATCTCGCCAGAAGAATTCCTGCTCGGCGTGATGCCGGCCGCCTGCGCAAGAGGCCATGCGTACCCGGGATTGAAGGTCCAGAGGATGTCGTACACATACTGCTTGCCTGCGTATGCGGTGACCGCATATTCATAGCCATAGGTCGGCACGCCAATCATGATCTTGGATTTGTCGATGTCTTTGGACATGAAATTAATTACCTTCTCCACCCACCGCGGGTCCGCGACAGGTGCGTGCAGCTCCCCCGTCGCATCGACTTCTGCTGCGAGCTTCATGTCGATACGCTGTTGATCGTAGGCCATGATCTTGACTTGATCGCAGTACTTATTGATTTCCTTGAGATCATTCGAAAATTGCCCGTAGTCGGCGGGAATGTCAGTGCCATAGTAGCGATCCTCCACCGGAATGCGCGTCTCAATGGTGCACGAGAGCCATTTGTTTGGCAGCTTTTCGGAGAGGCTTTTTAGGAATGCGGAGTAGTGATCACGCGTCTCGGATTTTTTCCCTTCGAAATCGATGTCCACGCCGTCGAAATTGCCGATGAGCACCATGAGACTGATGCGAATAGCGAGGAGTTCACGCTTCAGTGGATCGCTTAACAGTTCGTGGACGAGCGTACCGTTGCCGGTCATCACCGTCGGGATTACGCGCACATTCTGCGCTTTGGCTGCCGCGTTAAAGGCTTTCCACGGGTCCTGATCGATAGAACCGTTGTCGAGGAGCGAGCCGTCGCTCTTGATTGTGTATACGAATGGGTTGACCTCACTCACGTCTTTCAGGTGCGCGATAGTGTCTACCGTGCCGGTCGCTGAGCGCCAGTACGGAATCCAGCCCGATATCTCAAATGTTTGAGCACTCGCAAAGGTCGGCGAGACAAAAATCAGCAATCCCAAAAGAGCGTAGGTATATTTCATACGTATTCAGACGAATCAGTATACCAATTCTTTCGGTGAGGTTGCGGTGAACGATATGCACCCATTAGACCCTGCATCCGTCTAGATCGACAGCTTCTTTACCTCGGCACTAATCATCCGCTCGATGGTGCCCTCAAAAAGCCGGAGTGCGAGAGGAAGCTTCGCGTACAGATCGAATGCTT
>CAYGFN010000055.1:0-4420 GCA_964349145.1 uncultured Candidatus Saccharibacteria bacterium | reverse complement strand
GGCTCGCAGCGGGGCGAATTCGTGAAGGCGCAAGACCTGCATCTCGCCGAGCCCGGCTCCAATGATCCGCTCGCTTTTCTCAACGGCGAGATCGGCGTCGACTACCGCGTGAAGACCACCATCGTCATGAACGATGCAATCCTCGGTGATGGCCCGTATCTTACGCCGGCCGAATTCGAGCCGTATGTGCCGATCGACGAGCAGACGCTGCGCGACCTCACCATGATGTCCTGCAATTACCGCTATGTGCTGCGCATCGACAACCTCGGCCTCGGATCGGAGTTCAACGATGCCGGCCCCGGATCGCTCCGTGCCGAGATCGGCGACTTCGCCGTCCGCGGTGGGTTCCTCGACATGTCGCGGGAAAACAACGTGACGCGATGGATCAAGGGCGACGCATACAACGGCACCATGATTCGCTTCGAAGGTGACCACAGCGACGAGGGTACGATTCAGCTGACTGGTCTCGGAGCCGGTACCGCCACCGTCGGCGCCGCCATGAACGATCTGTACGAGTACGAACGTGCCACGACGGGTACGCTCATCGAGGCTCGCTGGCCGAAGGCCGCCTAGCCGATACGGGAGTTCGCTCCCGCTACACACGCCCGCCCTCGCTCAGAGGGCGGGCTTTTCCATTTGTTATATTTGAAATGTGAAATATCTCATCGGCATCGACGAGGCGGGGCGAGGACCTTTGGCGGGGCCGGTGTCGGTGGGGGCGATGATGGTGCCGATGGATTTTGATTTTTCGCTTGTCTCCGACGCGCGAGATTCCAAGAAGATGTCCGAAGTGGCTAGAGAAAAATGCTATATCCGGATGGCTGAATTAAAAGATGCGGGCATTTTGAATTTTGCTGTATCTTTTTCTGACAATACTGTTATTGATTCACACGGAATTGTCCCGGCGGTCCGCATGGCACTTGCGCACTGTCTTGAGCAGCTCGAAGCAAAAGCCGGCGAGTGCGAGATTCGTCTCGACGGGTCGCTCAAAGCACCTACGCATTTCTTGAACCAATCGACCATCATTCGCGGTGATGATTCGGAGGTCATTATTTCTATGGCTTCGATTGCCGCCAAGGTTGAGCGCGATCGGTACATGGTGCACGTGGCCGCAGAATATCCGGAATATGGCTTTGATATCCATAAGGGGTATGGGACTGCGAAGCATCGTGAGGCGATAGGCGAGCGAGGCCTGTCCAGGCTCCACCGGGCCACCTTCTGCTCGCGGTTGCTAATTGGCTCACAATCAGTATAATCTCGCCAATATGGTAGTAAGAATGCGTCTCAATCGCTCCAAGACCGGTCGTCGGCGCTCTCATCATGCGCTCGCCGCGAACCGTGCAGCCACGTGCGAATGTGGTGGTCAGCGTGCACCGCATCGTGCCTGCCCGAGCTGCGGCAAGTACAACGGCAAAGTCGTCATTGATATCGTTGCGCGCACGAAGCGCGAACAGCGTCGCACCAAAAAGAAGGAGCACGAGCTCCGTGCATCAGGTCGCCCGACCGACTCAGAAAAAGAGGCGACCAGTGCGTAAGCGCGAAATCCCCAACCTTGTGCGCATCCCTATCGTGCATGGCCGAAGCCATGTACAATAATTTCAATTGCTCCTTATGGCGAACCGACACCTTGCACGTTCCGTCGTTCTCCAAGTGCTTTTTGAGCGCGACTCCTCCGGTGGCGTCATGAGTGTCGACGAATGCGTCGGTCGCCTTGTTGATTACGCAAAAGAATTCGGTGCGCGCGACAGTGATGCATCGTTTATGAAAACGTTGCTCTCTACGGCAATCGCCAAGCAACCTGAAATCGACGAGGTCATCGTGCGCGCGGCGCCGGAGTGGCCGCTCGACAAAATTGCCGCGATTGATCGCAACATCCTGCGCCTCGGCCTCACCGAACTCCTCTACTCGGATCGCGCGCAGGTGCCTGCCAAGGTGGCCATCAACGAAGCAATCGAGCTCGCGAAATCATTTGGCAGCGCATCATCGAGTCGTTTCGTGAATGGAGTCTTGGGTGCCGTGTATGTCGAGCTGGGAGAGCCTGGCAAGAACGACGGCGGCGAGCGCAAACGCGAATCTGCGAAAGGCCCGAGCATGCCGGTCGAAGAATTAATCGGAGGTGTCGTGTATGCGCGTGAAGGTGGGGAAGTCTACCTCGCGCTCGTACACGACATCTTTGGCCACTGGACGCTCACGAAAGGGAAGTTGCTGAAAGATGAATCTCACGAATCGGGTGTGAAGCGAAAGGCGCTCGAAGAAATCGGCCTTCCGGTCGAGGTGGAGGAACAGCTCGGCGAAAATGAGTATGTCGCGAACGATGCGAAAGCAGCAGGCGGCAAAAAGAAGCGGCACGCGCGGTACTTCCTTGCGCGCGCGGCTTTTGCCGACCTTAAGCTCAAGAAAGAGGGTGGGCTCGATGATGCGCAGTGGTTTCCTCTTGCGTCTGTGGGCGACCTCAATTTCTACGATGACATATTGCCGGTCATAACGCGCGCGATTAATTTGCTCGCACAGAAGGACCGCAAGTAATTCGCACGAGCTGCCTCGATGCGGTACCATCCCGCCATGCCTGATTTCCAACAATTTGAGACCAAAATCGGATATCAATTCCGCAATAGGGGGCTGCTTGAACAGGCCTTCACGCATCGTTCGCACCTCAATGAAAACCGTGCCGTCGGACGCGAACACAACGAGCGCATCGAATTTCTCGGTGATGCGGTCCTTGAGCTCGTGGTCACCGAATTTCTTTTCTCCAAGTATCCCCAGAAGCCGGAGGGCGACCTCACGGCGTATCGCGCAGCACTCGTGAACACGCAGTCCATATCAGATGCGGCGACGCGACTCGGCATGAACGACTATCTCCTGCTTTCGCGTGGCGAGTCGCGCGACATCGGGCGGGCGCGACAAATCATTCTTGCGAACGCGTTTGAGGCGCTTATCGGCGCTCTCTATCTCGATTCAGGCTACGAGGCGGCGAAGGATTTCATTGCGAAAAATATTTTCTATAAGACAGACGAGGTGGTTGAAAAAGGATTGTGGCAAGACGCCAAGAGCCGCCTCCAAGAAATCGCACAGGAAAAGACCGGCATCACCCCGACGTATCAGCTCGTGGCACAGTCAGGGCCCGATCACGACAAGACGTTTATCGTCGGCGTATACATCGGCTCCGAGAAGCTCGCGCAAGGCGAAGGGCGCTCGAAACAAGAGTCTGAGCAGGATGCGGCGCAGAAGGCATTGGCTGCGAAGGGGTGGTAACTTGCCTCGTTCGTCAGAGAGTGGCAGAGTAGCCGCGGCATCCAGAGGAGAAAGCGATGGCAGACATCGGTGATTCGCAGACGCGTGCGTGGTGGCGTCCGCTTTCGAAAGCTGAGACGGACGAATTCGTCCGCCGACTCACCGTCACGGTGAGGCCGCAGGTTTCAATCGTGCCGCGTTCCGCTGCAGCGCGGGCACTGAAGTCCGAGCTGGTGCCGATCGAGAGGGTCGAATTCGGCGCGGAGTTTACCGCATCGGAATCACCCGACGGGCGTGCGTACCGCACGGACGACGAAGTCACCGTCTACGGTGCCCTCATCGAGGGAGAGCGCTTTTGCTGCGATCGCAGAGCCGAGAAGTGGTTCGTCCGATGCGGCAGCAGTTACGCGCTGCTCACCGGAGCGACACGGACGTCTCCCTTCGGGCAGCCCTCGGACGATGCGCAGCCACTCATCGTGCCGGATGCGCCTGTTCGGCGGCTGATCGTCAGCGAGCTGCGCTTCACTCGCTAGGTCTTTGCACCAAGGAGCCCCGGACCGCATGGTTCGGGGCTCGCGGTTTTTTGATACAATTGAGCGCAATGTCGCTGAGTCTGAAATCCATCGAGCTGAATGGCTTTAAATCGTTTGGCAAAAAATGCGAGCTCGTGTTTGGCTCGCAAATTTCCTCGATTGTCGGACCGAACGGATCGGGCAAATCCAATGTCGCCGAAGCGTTTCGCTTCGTGCTCGGAGAGCAGTCGATGAAGAGCATGCGCTCCAAAAAAGGCGAGGATCTCATCTGGGGTGGCTCGCCGGGACTGGGCCGTATGAGTCGCGCCAGCGTGAAAGTAGTGTTTGATAATTCCCCTGACCGGGCAGGGAAGCGGTTGCTCGACGTCGATTTCGGCGAAGTCGTCATTGAGCGCGTCGTGTATCGCGACGGCCAAAATGAGTACCTGATGAATGGTACACAGGTGCGTCTCAAAGACGTCATACGACTTCTTGCGGGAGCGAATATCGGCGGATCCGGCTATCAGATTATTTCGCAGGGTGAAGCAGATCGCATATTAAATGCGTCGCCAAAAGAGCGTCGCGAGATGGTGGAAGACGCGCTTGGCCTCAAACTCTACCAACACAAAAAAGCAGAGAGCGAACGAAAGCTAGAAGAAACGGGCGTGAATATCGAG
>CAYGFN010000054.1:2720-4594 GCA_964349145.1 uncultured Candidatus Saccharibacteria bacterium | reverse complement strand
GTTCTTGGGGGAGCATATGCACCGTCGTTTCTGGGTATGGGCATCCGTCGCCCTTTTTGGTGCGTACCTCATCAGTTTTCCGAATCTTATTCCGCAACTCTACGCGGGAGAAGAATTTAACCCGAACACGATTGGTGTGCTCCTTGCACTCACGGCGGCGCTCCTCTGGGGGGCCGGAACTGTCCTCGGTAAATTCGTACTCCGCACTGCCGCTTTTCAGACACTGACCGCACTTCGATTCATTATCGCGTTTATCTTTCTCGGCATACTCAATGCGGCACAAGGGACCTTCCCCGTATGGAGCGAAGTGCCCGTGACCGACTGGCTCTTTATCGCCATCATCGCGCTTGCGAGCGGGGTCTTTTCGCTCTTTCTCTACTACTATGGCCTCTCGTTTACGAAGGCGTCGATTGCCACTATTGCCGAACTCGGATTTCCGCTCGCAGCCGTCGTGGTGAATGCGTACTTTATCGCGGGGGCCATGCAGCCGGGGACGGCGCTCGGCCTGCATCTTGGGCAGTGGCTGGGCGCGATGCTCCTCCTCACGGCCCTCTACAAGCTCTCGCGGGAGAATCGTGAAGACATTGTGGCGCAGAGCGTATGACGCGCATCATGGTGTTTGGGACTTTCGATATGGTGCACGAGGGGCATATGAGTCTTTTCCGGCAGGCGCGAGCGCTTGCGCCGGAGCCGCACCTCATTGTGTCCGTGGCACGTGACACTGCGGCGGCGCGCGTGAAGGGCACCTCACCGCGCGCGAATGAGCGTGATCGTCTCGCGCGAGTGGGCGATTGCGCTCTGGTAGACGAAGCGGTTCTCGGTGACGAGCTTGGATATATAGATCACATCAAACAGGCGGCACCAGACATCCTCGCGCTCGGATATGATCAATCGGGTGAGTACGTCGACAGCCTTGAAACGAGTCTCCGTGCGTCCGGCATTCAGGCACGGATCGTTCGCCTCGATGCGTTCAAGCCGGAAATTTACAAGACGTCGAAATTGCGAGGCTAGGAGTATGCCCAACGTCACGCCCCTGCAGGGACGTGTCCGGGCATAACTCAAGAGATTCTCAGGTGAGAATCTCAAGGTTATACTGCGTCGATGAAGTACCTCGGGATAGATTATGGCGCTAAGCGCGTCGGCGTCGCCGTATCGAACGCGGAAGGCACGATCGCATTTCCGCGTGAGACAATTTTGAACAACGGGCAGCTCTCGCAGGCGCTGATTGAAATCATTCTGCATGAAAAGCCCGAGGCGATCGTCATCGGCGACACGCGAACTCTCGAAGGAGCGGCAAATCCCGTGACTGTGGAAGCAGACGCATTCGCCGAGCGCCTGCACGAAGCCACGCATCTGCCGGTGAAGCGGGCACGAGAGGCAGGGAGCTCTATAGCGGCGTCGGACGGGAGCGACGGACACGACGACTCATCTGCCGCGGCATTTATTTTGCAGAGATATTTGGATATGCACCCAAAACAGGTACAGTCATAGTATGGAAGAAGCACAGACACCCGAATTCATCCAGTACGAGGAATTCGCGAAGCTCGACATTCGTATTGGCGAAGTAATCGCGGCAGAAAAAATCCCCGAGACCGATAAGCTCATCAAGTGCCGCATCAATTTCGGTGAATTGGGTGAGCGCACGATTGTTTCCGGAGTCGCTGAGTGGAAGACCCCCGAAGAAATGGTTGGAAAGCGATTGCCATATATCGTGAATCTCGCACCGCGTATGTTGAGAGGTGTTGAGAGTCAGGGGATGTTGCTCGCCGCAAGTGATGCGGAGGGTCTCGCACTCATACAGCCGGAGCGCAACGTGCCGCCCGGTACACGTCTCAAGTAAAAAAGAATCACACGCAATCGGTGCGACTGGTATA
>CAYGFN010000054.1:0-2620 GCA_964349145.1 uncultured Candidatus Saccharibacteria bacterium | reverse complement strand
ATGAGACTCCTCTCCGCATCGAAAATCGATGAGGACTTTCGGATTGTTTCGCGCACTCTTGAGCGCTGGTTTCCCATGCCAGCGATGCTCATGCCTCCCGCGGCCGGCGTCGACATTTCGGATTCTTCTGTTAAATGGGTCGTGTTGGAGCGAGCGACAGATACAGCGCGCGTACAGAGCTACGGTGAGCTCCCGCTTGAAGCGGGGATTGTTGTTTCCGGAAAAGTACTCAATGTCGCCGCACTGGGCGCCGCGCTCTCTGAGGTGCGGACCCATTTGGGGGGAGTACACGTCGCGCACAGTGCGCTCCCCGAGGAGGCTGCGTACGTGTTTAGCATGATAGTGCCGCATGCGACACCCCGCGAGCAGGTACTCCGCATGATCGAATTCGAATTCGAAGGTCGCGTCCCGATTGCGCCCTCGGCAGCCGTGTACGATTACTCGCCGATGCCCGTACAGAGCGGTGAGGAGGAAGAGATTGGTGTCGTGGTATTTCCGAAAGATGTCGCAGAGGCGTACGTGGCCTCCTTCGAGGTGGCCGGTATGACACTTGTATCACTCGAGCTCGAAGCGCGTTCAATCGCGCGCGCCGTTTCTACCGGTATGCCCGATGAGCCCATTACGCTTATCGTGGATTACGGCCGTGCACGTACAGGATTTGCCGTGCTGAAGAGAGGCGTCCCTATTTTTACATCGACTGTTGCGATGGGGGGTGACGCCATCGATCGTGCGCTCATCGAATCTGCACACGTGACGGGAGAGAATGCCATGCGGTTCAAGCTCGAAGAGGGAATCGATGCGTCGCCGCAATTCGCTGCGGAGCGTACCGCAATTATGGGCACCGTGACGGGATTTGCGGAGGAAATCGCGAAACATTACCGCTATTGGGATACGCGCAAAAATGATCACGGAGACCGCATGACGCCAATCGGGAAGGTCGTGCTGGTTGGCGGGCACGCAAGCCTCCGAGGACTTGCGGACTTTGTAGCGAGTAAGGTCCAGGCACCGGTCGAGCTGGGAAAATGCTGGCGGCACGTGACGGATTTCGATGTGTACATCCCACCGATTGATCAGCACGCATCGCTCCAATACGCATCCGCGATTGGCCTCGCGCTGCGCACCCTTTGATTCTATGGCAAACGTACTTCCACCCGATGCGTTGAAGAAAATATCCGGCATTTACCGCGCACGCTTCGTGTTTGTATCGGCGGTTGCGGTAGGGGCTCTCACCGCACTTTTCGTGCTCGCTCTCGTCCCGAGTTTTATCGTGCTTTCAACGGCTGTCCCGCCCGCTCATTCGGTAGCGGCCGAGGGTGCCGCACCTGATTCGCGCGCCGCGGCGCGCGCGCAAGCGCTTGTCGGACAATTTACGCCCGCCCTCTCATCGACCACCTCTCCGGCAGCGATATTTGCGGCAGCGATTGGCGCGCGACCGAGCGGTGTCACGATTAATCATCTTGCTTTTACCGTGGCTCAGGCGGGTCGGGGAGCAGAGCTCTTGCTTGCGGGCAAGGCTCCGCGCGAGAAAATTGGTGAGTATCGTGATGCGCTGAGCGCACACCCGCTTTTCGCGAGTGTTACGGTGCCGGTCAGTTCACTTGTCGGTACGGAGAGTGGGGATTTCTCGATGACGATTCGCGTGCGGGTCGCGTCGAGCACATTTTGATATGCGAAAATCACCATACATCTCATGGGTCGTATTGATCGGGGCGATTGCCGCTTTTTTCCTTGTTGCCTACCAAGCGGAGGTCATTCGAGGCAAGGCGCACGTGCGAGCAAGCCAGATTGCAGAGGCAGAACAGAAGTCTGATAAAGGTGCGTTTGCGGAGCGCACGCGAGCCATCATTGCGGAAACGCAGGAGGAGCGTGCCGAGCTCGAGGCATTTGCACACCTCGATATCATCAAGACCGTCGAGCTTCTTGAGGCAGCGGGAAAAAGCGCGGGGGTCACTGTCACTGTCGCTAATGCGACCGCTGAGACAGGGATTGTGTTGTCCTCGGGAGAACGATTGCAGCCGGTGGCCATTGCCGTGAATGCTTCCGGCACGTACGGGGCACTCACGCACCTCATCGAATTGTACGAACGACTCCCGCTCGCGGCGCAGATACAACAGCTCGATCTTGATCGCAGCACAAATGCAAAAGACGCACGTACGTGGAATCTCTCGATGCGTTTGCGGATACTCGCACTTGCTCCATCGCTATGACGAATTTCAAAGATACCGCGCGACATGTCAAAGAGGTCTATATATTTCGGCATGAGCCGGAATACGTACGACCGCTCGCGCAGACTTTTTGGAGGACGCTCCTTTTCGTAGGTGCGCTCGGTGCAGCAGGAATTCTTGTCTTTGCGATGAGCGTGTTTTGGGATGTTTCGAATGCGCTCTCATCCGCAGCACAGTCATCGGCGAATCAGCGACCCGTCATTGACCGTGCTGCTCTCGAGGAGACGCTTGCCCTCATCGAACGAAGACGACACGAGTTCGAAGCGCGGAAGGCGGCACCGTCTGGAGTTGTCGATCCTTCGAGATAGTGTTTAATACGTTTCCGAGACGCCCTTGTAGCACAATGGATAGTGCAGGACTCTTCTAAGGTCTTGATGTAGGTTCGATTCCTACCG
>CAYGFN010000053.1:0-4820 GCA_964349145.1 uncultured Candidatus Saccharibacteria bacterium | reverse complement strand
ACACTAGCATAGCGCCCGCTCTCGGCTCACTATTGCAGTCTTTTGCAAAACGCTAGAATAGACTCTCCTCGCGGCGTCAGCTTGTGCCGCACGCTCGGTCCGTCGTTGCGCTTCATCACGAGACCGGCTATCGCCAGCTTGCGCACGTGATCCGACGCATTCTCGTAGCCGATGTTAAGCCGCTCCGAAATATCATCCACAGACAATTCCGGCGTCCGGTGAAGAAGATCGAGAATTTCCAAACGTCGATGATTCGCGAATCCTTTTACAATTCGTTCGAGCCCACGGTAATTGGGAGCACCCCCCGCCATGGTGCAATTCTATCACTCTCTTATTGCAGTCTTTTGCAAAACACTGCAATAGAGCCTGGGTTTTATTTGCACGCTTCGGCCATCTTGGCGCGGGTCATTTTGCCAACGCCGCTCTTCGTCGTCACAAAATCCATGCCGTGTGCTTTTTGCCATGCGACGACCGCCGCCGCCGTTTTCTCCCCATAGTAGCCGGTGCCCTGTGCGTCGGGGAAATATCCAATGGCCTTCAGCCACAGTTGCAACTTTTTCACCTCGCCGCCCGTCTCTGCGTCCGTCCGTCCGATATAGAGATCGTATTGTGGGACAAAGCACGTACTGCTCTGTGCTTGCATTTCAGTGAGTCGCGCTTGAAGGATGGCTATGACATCCCGCAGCGCGTCTATCCGCTCTACCATACTGATATCAGTGCGTGCACCGAGCGCCGTAAGCGTCTCGACCGTGCATTTCATTCCTGTGTAGCCGCCTGAACCGGTGCTCGTGTTGGTGATGTAGTGACTGCATTCAGGGTCGATGTAATACGCCTGCGCAAAGAACGGGACCGCGATAAGCGATGCCGCGAATAAAAGCGCGAGACTTGCTGTACGTATGTGTTGAATAATGTTCATAATCGTATTGTATCGCAATATTAATTGGTGCTCGGGGTCTGCGGGAGATTTGATTCGCCTTCGAAATTCTGGGCGACTTCACCCCACTGTACGGGTATGCTTTGCGGATTGAGCTTCAGCCAGATGCTCTTACCCACCGATGGCTGCGCCGTCATCGGCTCGCCCGGAGCGCGCTCTGCGTAATTCACGATAATAACGCCTTTGTGTACGGGATTCTGGCTGCGCTCAGTCGTCTGCGGCGCGATTCGGTCACCCAGAAGCAGTCCCTCGGAGCCCACGTACCCGCGCTCGGTCTTGAGTGCCGCGACCACGTAGTAGAAGGTGCCGGAGCCACCAGGCTGGTGCGTGACGAGGAATGCGACGTCCTTGCGCCCATCGCCGTCGAGATCCGTATGCAGTTCGTTTCCAAAATAGGCAAGACCCAACTCTCCCAATCGCAGTACCTTTCGGTCAACTACATATTGAACATCTTTGTAGTCTTTTGCTCCATAGATCGGTACTTCCTCATACATAAAAGAATTCAGAGCATAAAACGCGCCTACGAGAACCAGTGCGCTCACGCCTACTATCACAAGTGATTTCTTCATAGCGTGAGTATACCCTGGACGGCCTACGATGCCGCCCGTGGCCGGGCTTAGTCGAATCTTGACTCATGCCTAGATGCGTGTTTGTATCTCGCCAGCCCCAAACGAAGCGAGGACCTATGGCATTGAGAGCATTTGCGCCACCGACAGACAAGCCGCTCTCTCCGGAGCGAACCATTGCCCTCTCGGGCGAAATCACCAGCGCGAGTGTGGCCAGTGCGCTGGGCCACATCCATCGCCTGCAACGCGGCTTCTGCCCTGACTCCATTCTGCTGCACATGAAGAGCGGCGGCGGGGATGTAGTGCCCGCGACCATCCTCTCCGAATATCTCCAGCGCAATCGCAACGCCCCGATCTACGGCTTTGTCGACAGCCACTGCCGTTCTGCGGCGTTGGCTATCCTCCTCGGATGCGAGCGGCGCATCTGCACGCCGGAGGCCACCTTCTTCCTGCACACGCCGACCGACAAGGACGATCCGCTCAGCGAGAAAGACCTCATGCGGTTCGTGGACTGCCACGTGCATGCGCTCGAGATGCCGCGCACTGACGTGCGGATGCTTTTCGCCGTCGGCGACAAGCGTCCCGAATCCATCTGCGCCGATCGCGCACTGCAGCTCGGCTTCGTCACGGAAATCGTCGACGAAGCGTGGAGCCCCTGATCTTTGCACCCTGCTTCGGCATGGTGCTCGCAAAAGGCCACCCTCTCGGGTGGTCTTCTTGTTTGCCTTAGCGGCGGCGGAAGCTGCGATTTGCAGGACGGCCGAAGCCTCCCGGGCGAGTGCGGCTCGAGCCGAAACTCGGGCGACCACCGCGCGCATGGTAGGTGCGGGGGCGTTCCTCGCGCTCATCAGAGAGCGTCGGCTGCGGGAGATTCGCCGGCAATGCTGAGACCGGAAGTGCTTTCTTGGTGAGCATTTCGATGTCGCGGATTTCGCGGCGCTCTGAGGGCAGCGCAAACGAAATGGCGTGACCGGCAGCACCCGCTCGCGCGGTGCGGCCAATGCGGTGTACGTAATCAGCGGTCTGCATCGGCATGTCGTAATTGATGACGAGCTCGATTCCCGTCACGTCGATGCCACGAGCAGCGATGTCTGTCGCGACAAGCACGCGATATTTGCCACGCTTGAATCCTTCGAGTGCTTCTTTGCGCTGCGAGAGCGAGCGATTCGAGTGGATTTCTGCGGCGTTGTGGCCGACGGAGCGCAAGTGCGCGGAGATGCGCTTCGCGGTGTACTTCATTTTGGTAAAGACGAGCGTCGAGCCTTTGTAATCAGTGAGCACTTTTTCGAGCAACGCGATTTTTGCCTGCTTGGGGACGATAAAGATTTCCTGCGTGACGCGCTCTGCGGTCGTGCCCTGAGGCGCGATTTCGATGGAGGTCGGAACCTTCATGTGTGTCTCCGCAATCTGCATAATTTCTCGCGAGAGTGTCGCGGAGAAAAGCATCGTTTGTCGCTCGCGCGGGATTTCGGTAAGGATGCGCTTCATCTGTGGGAGAAAGCCCATGTCGAGCATGCGGTCAGCCTCGTCGAGAACGAGTACCGAGACGCCTGAGAGACGGATAGTCCCCTGCTCCATGTGATCGATGAGGCGGCCGGGGGTCGCGATGACGATGTGCGGGCCGGAGCGGAGTGCGCGAATCTGCGGATTCATTGGCGCGCCGCCAATCAACACCGCGGTCTTCACACCAAGCGGCGTGCCGACGCGACGGAGCGATTCCTCTACCTGCAGTGCGAGTTCGCGGGTCGGCACAAGCACGAGCCCGCCACCGTCTGTCATGAGGCGCTGAATCATCGGGATGCCGAAGGCGAGGGTCTTGCCGGTGCCTGTCTGCGCGATGCCGATGAGGTCCTTGCCCTCAATGCCGAGCGGGATGGATTGGTGCTGAATGGGAGTCGGGGTGTCAAACGAGAGACGTGCGAGCACGTCGCGGACAGCCGGCGCGATGCCGAGGCCGTCAAAGGTAAATTCACTTTTGTTCATAGCTATTGATTAGACGCGACCGTGCGCGCTCTTGTAGATGCAGGTGATGCATTCCTTCTGCATGCGACGCGTTTTGATGTACTTATTGCCACAGCGGCACACCAGCGCAGTCGACTTCAGCGGCTTTTCGATCCATTTGCCGTTTTTATTGAAGGTCTTCGAAGGAAGATTCATATGCGGATATATCGCTCGTTCAAGCGCTCTTTAAGAAGGACGAACGAAACGTGTCGCTATAATACTATATTTATCGAGAATGGTCAATATTCTGCATTTTGCCTTGCTTTGACTCCGCCAGATATTCGTGGCATGATGCTTCGAGCTCAAGAGAAAGAGCCTGTCTGCCGCATTCCGCGGCCAAGGAGGATAGCATGACGACTGCGATTATTGCGGCAGATGCCGCACCGACCGAACCTGTCGCCACCGAAGTCGTCGCAGGCGACGCGTTGCCGCGTGTGGGTTTTGCCCACGGCGACTGGCGACTGAAAGGCGACCAGGTGGAAGTGCGCTCCAACCTCGGCCACTGGCATGTCTGGGGACCGGTGCGTGTCATTCCGCTCTCGAAGTGGGAGTACATGCAGGGTCCGCGCCCGAGCGAGATCGAGCAGTGGGCGTTCCCCATGAAGGGCATCGCCGTACTCTGCGGGTCCGTGCTCGCCGTCGCGTGCGGCATCTACCTGACCGGCGCCTGGTACCTTCGCATTGGCCTGCCAATACTGATCGGCATCGCCGTCGCCGTAATGCTGATCCCGATGACGTGCAAGAATGCGCGCAAGACGCGTGATGCTGCGGCGCGGCTGCAGTGCCAACAGGTCATGATGGAAGAAGGCCTCGGTCACTCCACCGCCTCGATGATCGTGCTTCGCGCGGGCTGTGCGCTCCCACCTACACAGGAGGGCAGGGCGATCTTCTTCGCCCACACCGATCAGACGTTCAGCGGTCCGTAGCCGTCTCGGCCACGCCTCGCACAAGGAAGCTTCGCGCTTCCGAGTGCGAGGTTTTCCTTTTTATATACCGGTGCGTTTCGCAATCTTAAAAAATAGAAGGTAGTCACTCTGCGGGATTTCGACTCCCGCATTCCGCACCGCAGGCTCGACGTCTGTAAGCGTGATAATCTCTGCTTCTGTGGTGATTGACCCTCCTACTTCCAGCTTTGCCGTGCTCTCCCCCAAGCCGCTGCTGATGCGCACCTTCACTGTCACCATACCCGCCCAAATGCATTGGACGTCTTGCGGACACCGACTGTCGTTCACTTCGAGCGGGGTAATCGAGACCCCGAGGGCACTCACTGTTTCTCCGACTTGTGCGGAGACTGCCGCCTTCTGCGGTGCGGCCGCTGT
>CAYGFN010000052.1:0-4862 GCA_964349145.1 uncultured Candidatus Saccharibacteria bacterium | reverse complement strand
GCTGTCTCCGTAGCGCTTCTCACCTGGTGGTACGGCGCACGCAGCATGCAGGCAGGCCTCATGTTTGGTGTCCTCGGCTTCGTCGTCGCGATTTTGACGGCCTTTGTCACGGGCATCACAGGAGTCCTTACGCAGACGGGCTCGCTCGCACAGATGGTTGGCATCCTCCCGAATTTCGTACCGTTCATCTGGAATCCGACGACACTCTGGCTGCTCGGATACTGGGTCATCCCTGCCACTCTCGTGGGTATGGTCCGCGGCATGAAGCACTCTGCCCCATCGGTGACGATGTAATCTCTACACTCGCCCTGCACACAGCCCCGCTCATGCGGGGCTTTTGCATTTATAAATAGCGAGCATAGAATTGCGGCAGGACGGATCGGAAGGATCAGTCCACTTCGCTTGAGAGGAAAAACGATGGCACCCAAGAAAGATCCTCGCGACGGGCTTCCCGATCCCCTGGATCGGATCCTCTACGACCAGCACGGCGATGAAGGTCCGTTCACGCACGTGACCACGAAGCCACGCGGCGCGCTGCCGGCTGCAGCACCTGCGACGCCTGACGACAAAGGTGAGCCCGCCGAGCTGGAGTTGGCGCGGCTCGCCGACGATGGTGGTCCCGCCACCTGAGCCGATTGCTCACGCAATACGTTGGACGGCCGAGCCCTGCTCGGCCGTTTCCTTTTTGACGAGGCGATACCATGCAAAAATCGCTGCGTACGCAAGCACGACCCACCCCCCGCTGAATGCAGGTACTGTGATCGCAGCAAACGGTAGCGATGCAAACAACTGAGCTACAGAGATTTCATACCACAGCAGTGCATACGCAGGCGCGGCTACGAGCGGAGCGAGCGGTCCTACTACGAGACCGCCGAGCGCCGCGACAAACGAGGCAAACATCGCATACGGTACTGCTATGAGCGCCAGAAGGTTCGCGGGAAGTGCGACAAGAGAGAGTGTCCCGCTCTGATACAGGAGGAGCGGCAAGACCATGAGCTGCGTCGCGAGTGTCGAGGCAAGAATCTCGCGCATCCCCCTTTTTGCTGTCACCCATGCGAGCCACGCTGCAAATATCGGCGTGAAGAGCACGAGCCCGAGCGTCGCGAGCGCGGAGAGTTGAAAACTCGGGTCGTACACAAGCGTCCACGGATTCCACAAGACCATGAGCGTGCACACGACGCCAAGCATCCGCTCGGCAAGCGCTACGCGGTGCGTCACCCGCGCAAATATAGCGATGAGCGCCATCGCTCCGGCACGCACCGCCGTCGCGGCGCCTCCTGAGATGAGTGCGAAAAAGACCACGACGAATCCTGCGGCACTGAATTGCGCTGTCGCGCCCAATTTCCCTACAAAAAATATCACCGCGTTGATGACGACGGTAATGTTGTATCCGGAGAGGACCACCATGTGAATGAGTGATGAATCGCGAAAATCTTTCGCGAGGTCTTCGCCGAGTGAGCGCTTATCACCGACCGTGATGCCGCCCGCGAGCCCCGCCTGCGGCTCGGGAAGTGCGGCTCCAAGCCCCCGGAGAAATGCCTGCTTCACCGTGATAGCTCCTGCTTTAATCGGATTGCCCGTATTGCTTCCGACTCTCTCGATCTGCGCGAAAGAGAGTGTGTAGAGAATATCGTCCTTGGCTAAATAATGCGGGTAGTCAAATCGCCGACCTTCAGTGGTATCGAACGCCTCGGGAAGTCCTAGCTCGCCTTTTGCGCGCACGATGTCTCCATATCGCGCCTCAGTATGCAACGGCGCGGTCACCAGCACTCGCGCATCCACGCTCGTCGTCGCTACTTGATATATCAAACTGCTGACATCGACAGTGAGGCGGACATTGTTTTCGCGCACATCCGGCTCCGCACTCACGATACCTTCGAGAATCACACTCTCGCCGACCATCTCCGCGACGTGCGGATCGCCCACGCGCGAAGCGCTGTGCATGCGTACAATGCCTACCGCAAATGACACGCACGCGACCGCGATCACTATAAGCGCGTACTTCTTTTGACGGTCAACGAAAATATAAAGCCCGCAGAAGAGGCCGAACAGAAGGGAAAGGAGTGCGAATGTGTATCCAAGCGGAAAGATCGAAGCACAGAATACTCCCGTCAAAAATCCCCCGATTACCGCCCACAAAACTCTCGCGGACATCTCAAAATCGTATCAAAATTTAGAGCTGTTCGTCGAGGGCTTGGTTTACGAGCGCGTCGGCTTCGTAGTTTTCTGCACGAGGAATATGGGTAAATGTGTGACGTGGGAAATCCGCGAGAAGCTCACGAATCTTTGCAACAAGCGGCTTGAGAGACGGCTCTTTAATCTTCCAATTGCCGCTCACCTGTTCGACAACGAGCTTGGAGTCCATCTTGAATGCGAGCTCACGCCCGCTGTGGCCTTCGCGCCTGAGCGCTTCGAGTGCGAGGATCACTGCCTGATACTCCGCAAAATTGTTGGTCTGCACCGGTCCGAGGTACTCACCAAATTCGAGGAGTGTCGCATCACCTTCTTTGATGACGACTCCGGCTGCTGCGGGCCCGGGATTCCCCCTCGCACCTCCGTCCGTGTAAATAATGATTTTGTTCACGCGCTCAGAATAGCACGGCTGCTTTAGCCGAGTCGGCGCGAAGGCATTGAAGTTTGTACCGAGATGACGCTAGGCTTGCGGTACCTGCACTGCTGCCTCGGTCTGACTGAGCATTCGGTACACGTGACTGAGAGTAAGCAGCGTAATAGGGGCCGTCACGAGTATTCCCACGAAGAATACGAGCACTCCCGCAAGATTCATCAATCCGATTACGATTGCCAGCAAAAAAAGTTTCCACCGATGTCCACGTGTAATCCGCCAACTTTCCTTCAGCGACGCTACCGGACCGTATCCCTTGTCGATAACTATAAACGGCGCAAACATCCACCCGATAGCTAAGATAATCCCGGGAATAATTAACAAGATAAATCCTAGGATGATTCCGGCCGTCGCAAGCAGAGTCACACCGATGTAATTCCAAAATTGCGCCGGCGCCCACAAGTCTTCCATCACCACCGCGTCGATATTGCGTTCAGCTTTCAAAAAGAGGTTCGTTTGGCCGATTTGAGTCAAGACACTTATCGCGATGATGGCAACGAAGAACACGAGCACGATGAGCAACAATAGGGTTATGGCTACCGCCTTCGGGAGAATGAGAAGACCGAGACCTCCCACGACGTATATTGCGAACTGCATTGGCATCGCCGCAATTTGGCCAATGCTCATGCAGAGGACAATGATGGCAATCAAAAACCACGGACGTGTTTTAAACGTTGCTATGCCACTCCCTATAACCTTCCTGACTGAGAGAGTATTCATGTCTCTACGCTTGCAGCGCAGGTGCTTCCGAGGGAATTGATGTGTGCGAGCCAGAAAGCGTACGATAGATGTGCATGAAGCCAATCATGGTAAGCGGGATGGTGACGAGAAGGCCGACCAAAAATGCGATTGCTCCAATCATGTTCATCACAAGCGCGACGAGCATGAATCCCAAAATGCGGAGACGCAAACCTTTCGTGATGCGAAGACTTTCTTTCCACGCGGCGACGGGACGGAGCGCATGATCAATGACAGAGTAGGTACTAAACATGAGCGCTGCTGAAGCATAGGCTGCGACAAGGAATCCGAGACCAAGCACGCTGAGCGCGACTCCCCCCACTTCGGCGAATCGGATTTTCAGCTCTGCCACAGTCGTAGCAGGGCTAAACAATGCGGCCCCAAAGATAAGCACAAACGCGAGGATGAATGGCGCAATGACGACAAGCATTGAGAGTCCGTAGAGGATGCTCGCCCCGAGATATTTCCAGAATTTCTCCGGGTGCCACAAATCTCGAATGGCGACCGTGTCGATTGCATCGTGTGCCTTCAAGTAAAATGCCGTTGCCCCCATACCGATAAACGTACCTGCCACGATATTAATAAGGACGCCCACAATCGCGAGCCCTCCTTTCTCTAATGAATCAATGGACGCACCCAGTATCCAGTTGACGACAAAGAGCACCGCGCTTGCGCCAATAAATATCCATGGACGCTTGGTGAAAAGACCCCATGCGAAACGCACTGTGCCCCCGATTGAAAAGGTGTTCATGTGACTACGCTAGCATGCTTATAGAAACACACAATCCGCGGAGTACGCTACTGGGCGGGGAGGATGTCTATCAATCGTAGTGCGAGACCGCCACGGAATGTGTCGCGCTCAATGGTAGCGAGTACACTCGCGGGACCACCTACGGGGGGTAGGTATGTGAAGCTCTCGGAAGTTCGGAAGAAATCAAAAGCACGCGCACGGTAGCCGCTCGTCGCGCATGTAAGCTGGACCTCGACGTGATTTTTCTCTTTGCCAAATGATTTCACCGACACGGCACACGCCTCTCGAATGAGAAACACCGGTTTGGCGTTGCCGATGCCAAACGGTGCAAGACGGGAGAGGTCGCTGAAAAGAGCCGCCGATACTTCACGCAGCGTAATGAGCGCATCTGCCTCGGCGTGGAGCTGTACAGACGAATCGTGCGGTAATGTATCAAGCGCTGCCGATAGCGACTCTTGGAGCGTATGGACCTGCTCCGCGACGAGCGTGAACCCGCCGGAAGCAGCGTGACCTCCGAATTCTTCGAAACTCTCACGTGCGCTTGAAAAGAGTTCTACGACGGATACGGAACCGTCTGATCGGCATGAGCCTTTGAGCTTACCGTTGGCATCTCTGCCCCACAAACACACCACCTGCCTGCCGGCAGGCAGGCGCCCTGCGCGATCGTTTAGAATCGAATTGGCCGCGAGCCCCAAAAGCGCCGGCTTCCACTCCGTGTCCCCGAGGACGACGACGCGGTCTTCGAGGACC
>CAYGFN010000051.1:0-4888 GCA_964349145.1 uncultured Candidatus Saccharibacteria bacterium | reverse complement strand
TCCGGTCAGTTTGCGCGTATAGATTGTCGGATTACCGATACGATCGACAATATAGGGGATGCCGCCGATGTGGTCGAGGTGGCCGTGAGATATGAGGAGCCCGCGAATTTTGTCGCGACGCTCTTCGAGGTAGCCGGTGTTTGGCAAAATGTAGTCAATGCCCGGCGTATCGTCTTCGGAGAAGGCGAAGCCAGCATCGAGAATGAAAATATCGTCGTTGAATTCAACGGCAGTCATGTTGCGCCCAATTTCTTCGACGCCTCCCAAAGGAATGATGCGTACGGTATCTGTCGGCGGCGGAGCGATGGTGGCGGGGGTAGGGCGTGAACCACGTGCGGGCGATTGGTGTTCGACTCGCTGCTTGCCGCGAGGAGGGCGAGGACGTCCTCCGCCGAAGTGACCACGGCCGGTGCGAGCTGGTCGAGCTCCGCCTCCGCGAGCGGGGCGACCCCCTTCGCGCTTCGGTTCGGTGCGGTGTGCGGGCTGCTTGTCTGCGGGTGTCCGAGGCGTGCTCGAGCGCTGTCCGCCTCGCGCGGAATCACCACGATTCGATCCGTCTCGAGCGTGAGACGAGGATGAGGCGGGCACAAAGGCGCCGCCTGAGTTAGAGAATTCTGGATTCGGATTCATAAAGCGAAACTAAATAAAAATAATGGTTGATTAATTCGTAAAGATGCTCCATACGTACTCCGTGTCGGTGTACCACTCGTGGACCGAGAGGAAACGATCAGAGGGAACGGTCATTGCTCCGAGCTTCAATCCCTGCAAGCGCTCCGGCACGAGGTACACAAATTCTGGTGCAAAGAGAAACACCGCAGGCCGATCCTCCCTGAGGATATCGGCAAACTGCAGGTAGTACTTGTCGCGATCGGGCCCCTCTGTCGTCGCGCGCGCTTGTGAGAGCAATGTATCAGCTCTCGTGTTTGCATACAAGGCCAGATTGAGACCGGGGTCATTTCGTTGCGAAGAATGCCAGAACGCGAAGAGGTCGAGTGAACGTCCGACGACCTCGCCGAAGAGCAGTGCATCGTAGCTGCGCGGCCGAATCACCGATGCGTTCAGCTCAGCAATTGAATACACCTGAACGGTTACTTTGACACCGACTTGGCGCCAGGCGGTCGCGACAGCATCGGCTGTTTTCACGAGCTCGGGGGCGTCTGCCGTGGCAAGCGCGAAGGTGAGTGTCTGCGTGCCCTTCGTCCATGCGCCGGTCGCGTCGTTGAATTTCCACCCTCCGCGTGTGAGCTCGGCGCGTGCGGCGGCGATGGTCTCCTGCGTGTACGCTGTCGACACGGTCGTCGTCGAATTCGAGAGCGGCGCTCCTTTCGGGAGCATCGGTGAATCGAGTGCGACACCGTATCCATCGAGGACCATCGATACCAGCCGATTCTTATCGATAGCCGCGTCGAGTGCTCTGCGCGCGGATGCGTCTGAGAGCATCGTGGCGCGGTTCTGGTTGAAAAAGATGCCGAAAATGCGCGGCAAGGGGACGGTAATCGTCTGCATGCCGGTTCGGGTGATTTCTTTCAACTGTTCGGGCGAAACGCCTGCCACGGCGTCAATCTCTCCCGCATTGAATGCCTTGATTTTCTCCTCCTCATTCGGATAGAAAAGCAACGTAATCTTCGTGAGGTAGGGGGTATCGAGTGCAAATTTCTTGAACGGCACGAGTGAGTATCGGAGCGGTGAGCCCGTGGAATCCGTATCGATGCGTGAAATTTTGAATGGACCGCTGCCAATCGGATGCGTATTGAGCGGATTGAATGGAAACTCCTCTGCGTTTGTCTCTCGCCATGCGTGCTGCGGAAGAATGCCGATTGTGGTGTTTTCCAAAAATGGAGCGTAGCTGCGTGGCAGCGTGAATACGACCGTGCGAGCATCAGGAGTCGCCACAATGACTCCTTCCCAATCTGCGCGACGCGGACTCTTGACGTTGGGATCTTGCGCACGTGCGATTGTGTACGCGACGTCTGCAGAGGTCACGCGTTCGCCGTCGTGAAAGGTGGCGTCCTCCCGGATTGTAAACGTATAGACGGTGCCATCGTCGGAGATGGTGTAACCGGAGGCCAGGTCAGGAATGCTTCCTCCCTCTGGTGACGGACGCGTGAGGCCGGAGTATACGAGTCGCGTAATTTCCTCATCCGCCTCGGACATGGTGAGTATCGGATTAATGAAACGCGCAGGTCCCACAACGCCCTCGGTGAGTGAGCCTCCCGGTGCAGGAACGAGAATCGAAACACTTCGGTTTACCTGCGTGACGAGTGCGAGTGCGCTCACAGTCATAATCGTCGTGAGTGCGTAGAGCGCGAGGCGCTCGGCAGGGGAAAATGCATGCAAAAGTGCTTCCACGCGATGGAGTGGGCGGAAACGACGCTCGGTCGTCAATTTGTCTTTGATACCCGAGGGGTCGGGTAGGGAAAATTCCATGCGGTGAACCCTTTTGACGCGGGTCTGCGTCTAGGGCGGAGATTAACTGGTAAGAAGGCTCACGAGAGCTGACAGCGCAAACAGAATGCCAATGGCAATCGTCGCACTGAAGAGCGTGCGCTCAAATCCGCGACGGGTATGGAAACCCGACGAGAAATTATCCGCACCGAATGCGCCGCCGAGCGAGGCACCCGTGCGCTGCAAAACGACGCACACAATAAGGAGTGCGCTGAGCGCTATCTGCACGTACGGCAGAACACTAAGGAGTGAAGCCATCGCGAGAAGCCTACCATAGGCGATGCAGATTAGGCAAGCCCCGCAGTGCAATTTCGGCTAGGCAAATCGTCGACGTCGAAACAGTGCGTATAACTGAGATGTCACGAATAGACGCAGCGTTTTTCACACGATTACTCCGTAGGAGTGAGTCGAAATTATACTGTCGGGGCAAGTGTGTTGACGCTCTTATCCCGCCTCGTGTATATTGTGCCCGACGCCGCTTCGCGGCATGGCTCTAGTTTTATCCGAATAGCGAATCAGATTTTATGGCCAAAGAACAGAAAGGTTCGAAAGTATCAATAAAGCCGCTCGCGGATCGCGTGCTGGTCCGTCGCGAAGACATGCCCGACAAAAAGTCCGTCTCCGGCATTATCATCCCGGACACCGCGCAGAAGGAAAAATCGAAGATCGGTACGGTCATTGCCGTGGGCCCAGGCAAATTCGGCGATGAGGGCGATCTCATCCCGATGACGGTGGAAGTCGGTCAGCGTGTCATTTTTAATTCAGGTTGGGACAATGAGGTCTCGATGGGCGACGACAACGAATATTTCCTCGTACGTGAATCCGATATCCTCGCAATCACCAAGTAATTAGCAGACTTACGAAATCATCATGGCAAAACAAGTACTTTTTGATGAGCAGCTTCGCGCAAAGCTCCTCAAGGGAGTCGACACCGTCGCGAATGCAGTGAAAGTGACTATCGGCCCCAAGGGCCGCAACGTCGCACTCTCCAAATCATGGGGAGGACCGACCATTACCAACGATGGCGTCTCGATTGCAAAGGAGATTGAGCTTGCGGATAAGTTTGAAAATATGGGCGCCTCGATTGTGAAAGAGGTCGCGACCAAGACCAACGACAAGGCAGGCGATGGCACGACGACAGCGGTCGTCCTCACGCAGGCAATCGTGCGAGAAGGATTGAAGCGTACGGCGCTTGGCGCGAATGCCATGATGGTGCGCCGCGGTATCGAAGCAGGAGCCAAGGATGCCGTCGAGGCGCTTAAGGCAATGGCGAAGCCCGTAAAAGGAAAGGCAGAAATCCGTCAGGTTGCCACGATTTCCGCAGAGAGTGAGGAGCTCGGCAAGACAATTGCCGATATCGTAGAAAAAGTCGGGAAGGACGGTGTGGTCACCGTCGAAGAGTCGCAATCAATCGGCATCGAGAGTGATTTTGTCGAGGGTATGGAGTTCGACAAGGGCTACGTCTCAGCGTACCTCATTACCGATTCGCAGCGCATGGAGGCTGAGATGAAAGACGCTCCGATACTCATCACCGACAAGAAAATTTCAACCATCAAAGACATTTTGCCGCTGCTTGAGAAAGTCGCTCAATCCGGCAAGAAGGACCTCGTCATTATCGCGGAGGATGTAGACGGCGAAGCACTCGCGACGTTTATCGTTAACAAATTGCGCGGCGCGTTTAACGTGCTCGCCGTAAAAGCCCCCGGCTATGGAGACCGCAAGAAAGAGATGCTTGCAGATATCGCCATCACTGTTGGCGCGCAGGTCGTCTCTGAAGACCTTGGCCTCAAACTCGATACGGTGGAGCTTGATGTGCTCGGTCGGGCTCAGCGTGTGGTCGCCACGAAGGATTCGACGGTCATCGTGGGAGGAAAAGGCAAGAAAGCCGATATCACCGCACGCGTAGAGAGCCTCCGCGCGCAGGTCGTGCATACTGATTCCAAATTCGACAAAGAAAAGCTCGAAGAGCGCATCGCAAAGCTCTCGGGCGGCGTAGCTGTCATTCGCGTGGGTGCTGCGACAGAGACCGAAATGAAGTATTTGAAAGACAAGATCGAAGACGCGGTGAATGCGACCAAGGCAGCGATTGCCGAAGGTATCGTCCCCGGAGGCGGAAGCGCACTCGCGAAGGTCGCTGAGAAGCTCGGCAAGAAGGTGAAAGCTGATGCGCACGATGAGTACACCACGGGGTACAAGGTGCTCCTCGCTGCCCTCACCGCGCCGCTGCTCCAGATAGCACAGAATGCGGGCCGCGAGGACGCGCAGGTCATCTTTCGAGAAGTCATGAAGAAGGGCGCGAATTTCGGATTCGACGCATCGGCAGAGAACCCAGATGAATCAATCGTCGACATGATTGAGGCGGGCATCATCGATCCGGTGAAGGTCACGCGCTCGGGCGTCGAGAATGCCGCATCAGCCGCGGCCGTGCTCCTCACCACAGAAG
>CAYGFN010000050.1:689-4998 GCA_964349145.1 uncultured Candidatus Saccharibacteria bacterium | reverse complement strand
GCCCTCAAGAAGTCCGAAATCTCACTCGACCGCAAATCACTCGCCGCGCTTGCCAAGGATCATCCGGAAGTATTCGGCCGCCTCGTCGCCACCGTGAAGGTATAGGCCGCGTAATGAAGCGTTTAACTATCGGAGTAGTGGTATCTGCCATCCTATTCGGATTACTGTACGTAAATAAAGAGCTGAAAGAGATTGATGCCTGCGCTAGCCGCGTCAACGAAAGCGAGTGTACAGAGCAGTACTATAAAAATAATTCTTGGGTTCAAAGATGGTTCTAGGATAGTGAGGTATATAGTTCCCGTTTTTTGTAGCGTAGGGAGAGGTGTCGGATGCCTTTCGTCTCCAGAGAGAGCCGCGAGCGTGAGAGGTGCTTATTGCCGTCTTCGCAGCCGCGACGGCGGCGAGACCGAGCGCTGGCGAAGCCGAGCCAGATAGCGACGGCAATAAACACCTCTCACCGAGTTACAAAATTACTTCCGCGTTCTTGCCCGTTCCCGACCACCCATCATGATTGTTGTAGACCAGACGACTCTCGGCCTTGCGCTTCTGCACCATGTCGACGAGCCGTGCGACGAGTCGCTCAGGCTCTGTGTCGAAGATGATATTCGGATTCGGGCGATGCGCCGCATCGATGACGAGCTCGAGCAGCTCGTCAGTGTCCCAGCTCCCCTGCAAAATCCCTGTGGGCTTTCTATCTTCAAACGCAATGGAGAATTCATTCAGCGTACCTATTCTCCCCGGCCCAATCACCATCGCATCAGACGAACGGACCAGCAATAAATCGCGACCTGAATATCCAAATCCGGTATAGATGATGACGTCCATGTATTCGAGAGGAAGTTTGTAGGTCCCCACGTGTTCTTCTTCGGTGGCAGCAGGAGAAAAACCGATGGAAAACCCGCACTCGTCCTTTGCGCCAATGGTCGCGTAGAGCGGAAAGCCGGTAGTCGCACCGGAGTTGATGATGGCTCCCTGCTTTGCGATGGCACGACCGAGCTCTTTTGCCTTTTCAAATGCGTCGAGCCCCGAAAAGGTCGTGTCGGCGGAACCCGAGACACCGATTTTCACCACCCCGTATCCATCGGGGAGTCGGCAAAAATTCTGCGGGACTTTCGCCGCATTTGGATGAAGCGATTTCTTCAACATATTTTCAGTGTAACACGGCGCACTATATGGTGATCTCGATACTCTCCCCCTTGTGCGGCACGTATGCGTCAACGCCAAGAAAATCATGCGCACGCTGCGCAAAAAAGAGCGACGAGCGCGGCTCTCCCATCACCACAAACGCACGCTCGAGCTTTTCACCCGCGAGTTCGAGAAAGCTCAAAAGCTGATCGCGGTCGGCATGGCCCGAGTACCCGGTCAGCGAGCGAATCTCCGCCCGCACCTTCACCCACGTGTCGTCAATGCGCACTTTCTTCGCCCCTTCTTGCAGACGTCGCCCGAGACTCCCCGGTGCTTGATAGCCCGAAAAGAGAAGCATCGTATTTTTGTCATCGAGGAGTGCCGCCTCATGCATGCGGACCCGTCCACCGTTCGACATGCCCGCGCCCGCGATGATGATTTTCGCACCTGCTTCTCGGTGTATGGCGAGTGACTCCCGTGCGGAATCCGTGATTACAAGGCCCTTGAACGAAAAGATGTCGTCGCCGCTCTTGAGCTTCCCTTGCACCGCATCGTTGAAAAGATCGGTGTGCTTCCTGAAAATCGTCGTGACCTGTGCCGCAAGTGGCGAATCGAGGTACACGGGGAGCGCTGCCATCCCCTCGCGTTCGACGAGATCGTTCATCTCCGAAAGAAGCACCTGCGTGCGCTCAACTGAAAACGACGGGATGAGAAGTGTCCCCTTGCGAGCGTGCGTCTCTTCGACCGCTTCACGCAGCAGCTGCTTGCGGCGCTCGCGATTCTCATGCGTACGATCGCCATAGACGCTTTCCATCACGAGATACTGCACACCCTCGGGAGACTCGGTGTCCCGAAGAAGCGGCTCAGGAGAATTCCCGATGTCGCCGGTAAACAAGACTGAGCGACCGCCGCGTGAAATCTTCATCATCGCTCCGCCAAGAATGTGTCCCGAGTCGAGCATTTCTATCGAGAGGTCGGCAATGGTATACGCCTCATGATACCGATGCGTCTCCCATTGGGAGAGAGCTCGCTCAATGTCAGATCCCTCATAGGGAGGCACGCGCTGTGCGCGACGAGCTTCTTCCTCAATGATGCCGAGTGCATCATTCAACATGACAGCCGCGAGATCCTTCGTCGCAGCCGTGGAATATATTGCACCGCGAAATCCGTGCCGGACAAGCTCGGGAATGCGTCCAATATGGTCCTGATGCGCGTGCGTTACGAGAAGTGCCGTGATCTTCGTCACATCGTATGGAAACGGCTCGTTTGCTTGATCGCTCAGCGGACTCTCGCGTGCGCCGCAATCAATCATGAGCTGCGCGCTCCCCGCATCGAGCAAGAAGTTTGAGCCTGTCACCTCCTCCGCGCCGCCGACAAATGTAATGCGTGACGTCATACCGATGTACTCAGTGTAACCGCTCGGTACGCAAGAAAACCGCCAATCGCATCCATGATGAAATCCTTGGCGACGTCGAGTGCCGGGTGCATAAAGAGACTCTCGCCGTATCCTGCTGTAAATTCAAGAATCTCCACGGCGACACCGCAGTAGAGTGCAAAGACGATGCACTCAAAAAGCGTCGGGTTCTTCTTCGCAATCACCACAAACCACGCACCGATAAGACCAGCCCACATGCCACCTAAGATATGCATCGGTATATCCCACCACCACAACGCTTGTATCACGGGACTCCCGAGGGAGAGATAGAACATCGGGAGCGTGAGGAGAAATACACCGATGCCGAGGAGAAATATGCGAAGTGCCACGAGCGGATTCTAGCACCCTCGGTCGTAGCGTCATGCGGGTGAGACCCAAAAACCCACCAAGACGGTGGGTTTTTCGGGGCGGCTGGTACGGCGCCTGGACTGTGGATCCAGGTGGGTGCTCGCAGTACTCAGGCGTTAGCCTAAGACGATATGAAGCTCCCTGTACGATACCAAGCAGGTTTTAGTACCGGCCGCTAAGATTCAGTATACGCCCATCACGCGGGATGCAAGTGTGGATTTCATCTTTTCTTCACCGGAGAGAATTACGGAAGAATATTTCGTAATTCGGCCTCGTACATAACATCTTCGCGCGAGACGCGATAATCGGTAATCTCTTCAGGCTTAAACCAGTGCGGGATTTCCATGTTGGCCTCCTCGACTGATCCCGAGCCGTGGATGAGATTGCGGACTGCGCGATTGTCGGTGTCGGCCATGATGTAGGAGTCCACCACAAAATCGCCGCGGATAGTGCCGATGGCGGCTCCTCGCGGCTCGGTACCTCCGGTCACCTTGCGTACGAGCTCTACCGCATGTGCGCCTTCCCACACCATCGCGATGACGGGGCCTGCGGTCATGTAGCTCTTGAGGTTGTTCAAGATTTTGGCAGTAATTTCGAGCGGGTCTTCCGATGGCGGTGTAAGGCCGCGCGATTTGTAGCTGGCTATCGTCTTCTCACCGGTCACACGGCGCCATTCCGGGTCGAGTGTGTAATGCTCTTCGACTTGCGCAGAGCTGGGGACCATCATCTTGAGGCCGACGAGCTTGAGACCGAGGCGCTCGTAGCGCATGATGATTTCGCCGATAAGTGCCCGCTGCACCGCATCGGGCTTCAAGATGACGAGCGTACGCTCTTCTTTGGGGTGATTCATGCGCGCAAATGTAACACGTTTATGCGAAATATAAAACAGGTGACCTCCCGCTCGAATCGGGAGCGGGAGGTCTCGGAGATCATGCGGCCGCGCCTTTCCCAGGATTAGCCGCCAAACGCGTGACAATTCTTGAGCCAGCCATGGATCCGACGGTCGATGGATTGCGTGTGGATAGTGACGTTACGCCCTTCGACCGTCATGCTCAGCATGTTGAGTCCCGACTTATCGGGCGAACGCACGTAGGCAACGTTGCCATACTCGCTCGTCTGGTACGCACCGTCTTTCTCGTCGAGCGAGAGCAGGTGGAAGAGATGCGCGAAGTGCGTCTCAACCAGAGGATCGTCGACGCCGCCGAGAATCTCGACGATCGACAAATCCGGCGCATAGTCGAGAAGCGCCCAGGCGAACACCGTGCGCGCCGGGACGTTCTTCTCGACACGGCCGCCATAGGCGGCGAGAAACTCCTCACCAGCCCAGCTGATGGTACGCTTGCCCACCGCGGCGCCGACCGTGAAGTGGTCGGCCACGACGAACCGCTTGACCGCCGGAAG
>CAYGFN010000050.1:0-679 GCA_964349145.1 uncultured Candidatus Saccharibacteria bacterium | reverse complement strand
CGGAGCAGGCCGCCGGCGACGAGCTCGTCCCGCAGCATATCGCCGACCACGCGCTCGATTACCGCTTGCGGCAGCGTGCCGGCACGCACCGCTACCTTCATCTCATGGTAAAGCTGGTCGAGGAGGATTGTAGAGCTGCCGCCAGCGACGGCAGTGTGATGCAACGTCATGAACGACTCCCTGTCTGCGCCAATGGTTCCCGAGCGAATCTCGAGTTTGCCACAGCTGAAAATGGCTATCGGAAAGCCCCTATCAGCCATGGCAAACCGTGTCTTGTATCAAAGAGCTGAGACCAGAATTAGACTACTCTCTGCGAAAAAAGCAACTGCCTGCCTATTGATAGAGAGAGGAGACATCTGGGAGCGACGCGGGTTTCGGCTCGTCTCCTTGGCCGAATTTGCGGCGGATTTCTGCCTCCACTTCCTCGCGGGGCTTGCCGTATGTCTCGTAAGAGAGCTGTTTGAGCGCATCGGTCTTGCTGTAATCGAAATGGGGAAGATTCACTGTCTCGATGGTAAAAGGCCTCGCGGGTACACCATTTACAAGTACCGACGCGACGCCTGTCCTGTTCGGCAAATTCTCGAGGTCTTTCGCCGAGAATACCGGTGCAAACTGCTTCTCAAGAAATTCTGCACCGTGGTACCGATGCGCATAGCGATTTTGGTACCCACGTTGCCAA
>CAYGFN010000049.1:0-5003 GCA_964349145.1 uncultured Candidatus Saccharibacteria bacterium | reverse complement strand
CGTTTCAAAAAGCGAAAGGAATTAGTGCGCTCGGCATCGTCGGCCCCTCGACGCGCGCTGCTCTCAATGCCGCAGGAGGCGCAACCACCGGCACCGTTGTGATACCTACGCCGGCGGCCGCTTCGGGGGGAATGTCTGCAGCTACCAAGCAAGCACTCCTCCTTATCGCGCAACAGCTCCAGCAGCTTGCCGCACAGCTCACGGCCCTCGCGATTTAATTTCGGCGGAGAGGGGGGATGCGGTCAGGCGTTCCGTGTGCGCCGTCGCGCATACGGCCGCACGACCCTGGCTGGAGAGGGAGGGATTCGGTCACGCATAAATCGCTGCTGCGATTTTGCGCGACCCCGACTCGCAGCCAAGCTGCTCCGTCTTTCGAATCCCGTCCTCGTATTGAAAAAGACGCCGCAAGGGTGTCCCTTTCAATACGTGCGGTGTCTTGGCGTTTCAAACTTTAGGGGTCAAGCCTCACAAGGCTTTTGGCGAATCTGGGTCGAGCTTTGTGAAGCTTCGGCATCTAGCGCAATATTTCTATGCGAGAAGGTATGGAAGATAAGTACTGCTGCAAATCTTCACCTTTGCTGTTTATGCAACGAATGTCCGGTAGCAGAACTCTTGGTTGTGTATCGTCTATGACTGGACCGTTGCTTTTATAGATATTGCCGTCTAGGCCGATTGTTCCTACATGTTCAAAAGGTCGGAATTGCAAGAACTGATCCAGAGTTACTGCTATGCGCCCATCAGCACACGTGAATGCGGGCGCTCCCGAATCTCGATTTATTTCTATGGAGTCATCCTCAGACATGACCCAACCAATGTAAGTAGGTCCGTTTTTCTCGGCGATAAGACCCTCAAACTTTGTTTTTTGCGAATTCAGGCATTCGACTGCGGCTCTTACGTCGGAAATGCTAAAAATTGATACTGGTACGCGCATCGCGTACCAGACTTTATTTTGGGAACCTGGTCGTATGGTTTCATTATCAATAATGAACATCTTCAGAAAAGGAGCGCCTGTGGGAAATTGACCGCTTGATTGGCTATTAGCAATATGCGAGGGGTCGAAAACCAATGTAGCGTTTCCATCTGTAAGGTTGATTTCGCGGTACTCGACAATTCGCGGATGTCTAGGTTTCGGTCCAGTAGAAAAAAAGCTTCCGACAGCTTTATCTTTCTCGACGATGCGCCACGTCAAAGCTGTGCCACAGGCAGCCTCTTGAATAATTTTGTCAGGCGATAAAAGGGTACGCCCCTGAAGAAAGAGGGTCCCGTTAGTAGAAGCGTACGCTCCGCAAACCACAACAAGCGAGAGGGCCGGGACGAGAAACGCTTTCTTCATAATTCAATATAAGCACACCATTCAGATTCTCAAAAGCAGAGTGTCGACAAAGTATTCGCATACACTGATACCAAGTACTGACTGCGGAGAGGGAGGGATTCGAACCCTCGGAACCCTTTAGAGGCTCAACACATTAGCAGTGTGCTCCATTCGACCACTCTGGCACCTCTCCGTGTCGCGCCAGTATAGCCGCTCCTTTTCATAAGTGCGAGTGCAAAACGATGAGGCCGCGCAGGTGCGCGGCCTCCACACAATGGACTCGACTAATTGTCGTACTCTGCCGCGTGGAATCGCTCCCACGCGTCGCGGCGAAGCCGACGCAGGGTGTCGCGATCAGCATCGTCAGGTTCGATGCGTATCCTCACGAGTTCGGGTGATCTGCCTTTGCTCTTCATCCAGATCATGACGGCCGCGAATATTATCGCGGCGAATATCAGCCTCGTCATCTTCATGGCCACCTCCACCAGCCTTCACCTTACCGCTTCCGAGGTGGCGGTCAATGCTATTCGGTAGAGCTCTGCGTGGTCACCTCGAGATTCGGAACTTCTTCGATGACCGGCTCTGCTGTGGGCGCCGCTGTCTCGACAGGGGCACTCGATATTGTCGCTTCCGACGCAGGCGCCACTGCGGATGTCGGGGCGGGAGCAGACGCCGCTTTCACGGTAAACGTCATGCCGTTTGAATAGAGATTCTCACCATCTCGCGCTATGAATACATCATACGCACCGAACGGTGTCACCGTGCCGCCAGTGTAAGTCTTCATCGTCTTCGGGAAGACAAAGCGCTGCACCGTGCTCGAAGCCGCGGTAAGGCCCGTGATTTCTGCGTATGTGTTGGAATTGGTAATCCACACCTTGTTTGTCATCGGCGAGACATTGAATCCCGTACCAGTGAGGCGCACCGTCGAACCTGGGAGCCCACTGGTTCGATAGATCTGCGTGAGGGTCGGCGGGACGACTACCGTAATCGTGCGCCTGAGTGGATAGCTTCGTGCGTTTGCTGCGTCAGCCACCGTCACAGTGAACACGTAATTACGGGCGCGCGCGCTCGCTGACGGACTGACATACGCCGTGTGCAGATACGATTCCCCCGGCGCTATCGTTGCCGTCTCACCAGGATACTGAGAGAGTTCGAAGGTACTGGGATAGGGCGATATTGTTGGCGTGAAAGTCACGGTACTTGACGTGCAGGAAGCAGAATCATTGTTGCGCAATGAAAATTGGAGGTACCCGAAGCCGTCGGGGGCAAGCTTTTGCGTATATTCGACGTCGGTAATCGTCATGGCGGCGCGAGTACAGACGGGAGTCACGAGCGTGACTTTGAATCGCGCAGAGCTCGTCGAGGTAGTGAGCGACGATATGGTAACACCGCGGGAGGTCCATTTAAACGACTGCCCGGGCATCAGTGATTTCGGAAGCGACGAGGCACTACCGGCAGCATAATTCGCATCGATGAGTCGCGGATGCGGATTGCCCCCGTTGTTGGGTACGATCACCTGATTGATAAACAGCCCTGCAGCAGACGCCTCAATCACAGAATCGAATCCGATGGGTTGGCGAAACTCAAGATACATCGGCTGCGCCCCCGGCGTACCGGGATTCTTGATGATGGCAGCACGCGTGCCTGTCGCCATTTCAAGCGGCTTCAGTGTAACGACCCCCGTCGCACTCACAACTATTTTTGAAGCAGAGTCGAGCCACCCAAGGAGATCTTTATAAAACGCATTGAAGTGTCGTGCCGCAGTGCCGAAACCCATCACGTCGTATGAATTGCCGTACTCTCCGTGCGAGCAATCCTTGTCGAGCGACGTGCCGGTGCACTCCCACGAATTGGCGTGCATCACTCCGAGCTCGTGCCCCATTTCGTGCGCCAGCACATACTCAAAGCGGGACATGATCGGCCTCTCCCATGAAGAATCCGAATATCCGACCCACCCGAGTGAGAATTTGTAGGTCACCCCGTTGAACGTGTGCGAAATCTTGCCGACATAGGCGCATCCGCCTGACGCGCCATTCACCACGAATACCGCACGGCTATAGCGCGCAAGATTGATGCTGTTGCTCGTAATGTAATTCTTGACCTCCGCATTATCGAGCCCGACCGTCTGACACACGTCTGTCGAATACGACGGGAGCGAGATCCACTGGGTAAGATCCCCTGAAAAGGCAATCTTGCCGGACGATTGCTCCTTGTAATATTTCTGGAACGCGCCGTTAAAAATGGTCGTTCGCAACTGTGCGGGAGTGGGTGTCGCAGGCTTCCCCGGCCCCGTGATGAGGATGAAGAGCGTTCGCTGAGTGCCCACTGCATCGGTCACCGGCTGATACGCAGCGGTGACACCGGAAGCATCTCCCGCCGCGACCACGGTATTACCGACTTGATAGCCCGTGATTTTTACCGCGGTCCCGGAAGGCACAGCGGGCATCTCGCCTACCGGACGGAATGCAAGGCGCGCATTCGCTACCCGGACATGGTATTCAAACGACGACAGCTTCGGATTGGTGAAGTCATCACGATGGAGCACCTCCATCGTGCCCGCTAGGGTGACCGGCTTTTCCGTGACAGCTTGCACATCAGCGGAAAACCTCGCACGCACTGCATCAGGCATGACGTTTTGAAGGAAAGTTTCAGGACTGAGCTCAGCAATGCGCTCCATGAGCGCGGCACGCTTCTGCGCGGTCTTCACGTGCGTCGATTCACCTGTCTCCATGCCTGCGGCAGCTGAGGCGGCGGCGCGCAGAGGAGTGCCGGGCGTCTTGTTCGCCGGAGTCCCACTGAGGAGCGCGGCGGTGAGATCTTCCAGCTCCTGCAACTCAGGAAGCGCACGTGCGGGCTGCGCCGAAGCGTCGCGAGGTACCTCCTCGATTGCATGGGCAAGAAGCGTGACGGGGCTCGAGAATACTACTAGTACGACAAGTGCACCGAGGAGGGGGTGCAACGGAACACGACGCATGCGAGTAGTCATGACGCGGGGGGTTTATGAATAGGGAGCGCCAGAGCGCTATACTGGCCTTATAACATCTGGGCTCGCGATTGTCAAGTACATGCATGAGCACCTCATATCAGCTCAATTATAGATGAGTCGCGAGGAAACAGCCGTGCCACGAGTGCACGAAAATGCGCTGATTCCTTGCTGATGTAAAAGTGCGTCTTCCCATATCCCATCTCGCGTGGCCAGAAGTCGCGCAAGATCCGCTCAGCCACTGCGGCCGCAGGGTCATAGAGATTCTTGTCTCCGATAACCTTTTGGAAGAGCGCGCTCACGAGCGGAAAATGCGTGCAACCGAGTACCAGCACATCGTATGAATCCGAGTCGATGCCGCTGAGCGCATCACGAATATATGTCTCGCATTCCCCGTCGTCCGCGCCTCGCTCAATAGCGCCGGCGAGATCAGGTATCGCAAACGCCTGGATGTCTTTGCCAATCATGCGGAACGCATTCTGGTACATTCCGCTCTCGATGGTCGCAGAGGTCGCACAGAGCGCGACTCGTGCGGTAGTTTCCTTAAATCTGCTCACGCACGGCCCCACCATCTCTATCAATTGCGAAGGCGGCAATGCAAGCACGTCGAATATTGAGACCGCAAGCGACGCTGAGACGCTATTGCAGGCGCTCACGAGCGTGTCCGCCCCATGATTGATGAGGAATCGTAGCCCTTCAATCGTTAAT
>CAYGFN010000048.1:0-5052 GCA_964349145.1 uncultured Candidatus Saccharibacteria bacterium | reverse complement strand
CCATGATGGGGATGCCGATCATGCTTCAGCTGCGCCCAGCCCATGAGTCCGGGGGCGACAAGGTGGCGCGCATTGTAGTACGGGATGCGCGCACTGTATTGATTTGCAAGCGCAGGCAATTCCGGTCGCGGTCCGACGAGCGAGAGGTCTCCTCGCAAGACATTCCACAGCTGCGGTAGCTCGTCGATACGCAGAACGCGGAGCCATTTCCCGACGCGCGTAACGACGAGCTTCGTCTTGCCGCTTTCGCCGTAATTTCCCTCATCGTTTCCGCTCATTGAACGGAATTTCATAATTCGAATCGGTTGCTGATACCGACCGACACGCTCTTGCGTAATAAAAATCTCTCCGCCATCGTCGAGCTTAATCGCAAGAAACACAAACGGGTAGACGATGAGGGAGCACACGCCAATGAGGGTCGCACCCACGAGGTCGATGGTGCGCTTCAAGATATCGTACATGCGCGAGGCGGTGATGCGAGAGAGTACCCACTCATAATTGATGAACGACAGCGGCACGCGCTCAAACATCTCTTCGTACAATTCCGCTGCCTCGATGAGCGCAAAATTGCGCTTTTGAAACGTCGCGCCATAGATAATCGGGAGCGCCGTTGCGACAGCAGGGTCCGAGAAATCTGCAACGAGAAAAGCGATGTCCTTTTCTTCCGCGACTCGGAGAATACCCTGGATGACCTCGTGTTTTTGTGTCGTCGATGTGTCTACGGTATATGCAAAGGCAAACGGGGCCAGCGGATCATTCTTGACCTCATCGATGAGCGCATCCGCGTCTTTCCCCGCCGCGAAGAGCACGCCGCGAGGTTTCGATGCCCGTGGCATATGAGGAAAAAGCGTCACGCGCCACGCAAAAATGAGCGGGAACGAAAACACGAGATAGAGAAGCAGCATCGTTTTCGGTGCAAGTCCGAACGCGGGTATGAGGAAGAAGAATATCGCCGCGAGCGCCATGTTGACGGTGAGCGTGTAGAGGATTCGCGCCGCAAGATGATTTCGAAAGAGACGCGTGTGTCTGCCGTAGAGCCCTGCCACGAAGAAGATGACTACCCATGCGGCAAACAGCATCGAAAACGGAATGAGGTGTCGCTCAAAGAGTGCGTACGAGGGTACCTCGAGATACCGCACAAAAAGCGTCAGCCAGAGCGAGGCCGTAAAAACCACCAAATCCCCCGCGAGGAGGAGCAGGTACTCTCTTTTGGGCACGAGGATCATAGTTGTACGGTATCATGGCACTGTACCCCGTATGAATCAAGAAACCCCTTTAGGCCGAAAAAAAGTGCTGTTTCTGATCACCAAGGCCACCTGGGGCGACGCGCTCTGGGAAACCCACGGTTTTCCCATTCCTTCCTCCACGGGAAAACAAGTGTTTTCCCGACCCCTTTCCTCGCACCTCCCTTTTGCCACCTGCACACTATGAACGAACGCAAAAAAGTCTTGTTCCTGATAACAAAAGCGACATGGGGAGGTGCGCAACGCTACGTGTACGACCTCGCCAAGAGCTTGCCACAAAATGAATTCACCCCTGCCCTCGCCTACGGGGTCGAGGGGCGCCTCTCAGAGCTCTGCGCCAACGACGGCGTGCGCCTCCGGCAGATTCCCGCTCTCGCACGAGACATCGCGGTCATCTCAGACATAAAGAGTTTTTTTCAGATTTTGCACACGCTGCGAAGTGCCCGGCCGGCCGTCTTGCATCTCAACAGCTCAAAAGCTGCCGCGCTCGGAGCTCTCGCAGGTCGCATTCTCGGTATTCCCTGCATAGTATTTACGGCGCACGGTTGGCCATTCAAAGAGCGTCGGTTCTTCCTTGCACGATTCGTCATATATCTCGTGAGCTGGTTCACGGCGCTCCTCGCGCATCGCGTTATTACCGTATCGGAAACAGACGAGCGCATCGGCAGGCGTATGCTCGGCGTGAAGCATAAAATCTCGTACATCCCTCTTGGTATCGCCCCTATGCATGTGCGGTCGCCTCACGATGCATTCAACGCAATGTTTGGCATGCTCACGCCTCCCTCGCTCTCTCCCTCGACTGTGCGATTAGTATCTATCGCCGAGCTCACGAGCAACAAGGGCGTGCGGTACGCGATAGAGGCGGTCGCGCTTCTGCGCGAGCGCGGTATCGATGTACTGTACGTCATCGCAGGCGAGGGCGAGGATCGTCGCATGCTCGAAGCGCTGATAGCCTCACTCGGGCTCCGCGATCGCGTCTTTTTGCCAGGATTTATTTTGGACGCAGCAGCAAATCTCTCCGGTTTCGACGCATTCCTCCTCCCCTCGGTTAAGGAGGGTACTCCGTATGCGCTTCTCGAAGCGGGCGCGGCCGGGCTCCCCGTCGTCATGTCCGATGTCATCGACGAGGCGCTCGCCAAACAGTTCCATGCGAGCATGCGTGTCCCGGCGAAAAATGTATTGGCGTTTGCCGATGCAGTCGAGAAAGTCGCGTGCGCGCCGCATGCCGATGCGTCTGCTCAGCGATTCTCTCTTGCAGACATGGCGCAGGCAACAACGGACCTCTACCGCGCCACTAGATAGGCAGAAGCACCGTGTCGTCGCGCGTCCGCGCTGACGGTCGGGCACGTCTTCGAATACTCATAAGAAGTCCGAGCGCCGCAAATTCCGTGAGGAGGTGAGAACCGCCATAGCTCATAAACGGCAGGGTGGTGCCGGTTATGGGAAGCAGACTCATGTTCATACCCACGTGCACCGCAAACTGTGCAAGGAAGTACACTGCAATTCCGATGGCGATGAGCGAATCAAAGGTATTGCCACTGTGTGCGGCAATAGAAAGAATCCTCAGGAACACAATGGCAAATAGGGCGAACAACAATATGACACCGAGAAATCCCCACTCTTCTGCGTACGCCGCAAAAATAAAGTCAGTCTGAAATTCAGGGAGAAACTGCAACTTCGATTGCGTACCAAAACCGATGCCCTTGCCCGTGAGTTGCCCCGAGCCGACCGCGATGGTGGATTGGTACGCGTTGTAGCCCGTATTCTGTATATCGGCGAGCGGGTGAATGAAGGTCAGGATGCGATCTTTCTGATAATCCTGAAGCGCAAACGCCCACATGGAGCCCGCCGCGAGAAGTGCGGTAATGATGAGAAATGCCAAATGTTTCCATGAGATTCCTGCGACAAGGACCATGCCGAGCCAGATTGCTGCGGTAATGAGTGCTCCTCCAAAATCCGGCTGCAAAAATACCATAATGCAGATGAGTCCTGCATATGCCCCGGAGATGAAGATGTGCCGAAAGTGCGCGATCTCTACGTGGCGACGAGCAAAGTACTTGGCGAGCATGATAATGAGTGCGAGCCGTGCAGGGTCCGACGGTTGAATCGCAAAAAAGCCGAGGTCAAAACGCTGCTGTGATCCCAAAACTACAACGCCTGCAAAGAAAATGAGCGCGAGAAGCGCAATAATCGCGCCATAGAATGCCACCACGACGGGCGTGCGCTGTAAAAAAGAATATTCGGGAAAAGATGCGATGAAAAAAACGACGATAGCAAGTACAATCCACACGATTTGTCGCTCGAAAAAAGCGTTTTCGACTGAGTAGCTGTGCATGGTCGCGAGTCCGAGAAGTGAGATAAGGACTGCGGCACCCAGAAGAAACCAGTCGACAGAGCGGAGCGACTGGAAGAGGCCGCCCTCAAGAGAATGTGAGCGTACAGACATACTCAGCGTACCGGTGGCGCAACCGGCACGGCAAGCGCGGATATATCTATCGAGCCGATGCTAAAGCCAAAAGGATCAGGCCACGTGAAGATGATTTCTTCTGTCGCGCCTCCCGCCAGAGAGCTCAGTGTCGTCTGGGAGGCAGCAAATGCATTCCCGACGGGATCAAAGACGGTTGCAATAAAGGTGACGTCACGTACGTCTTTGACAGCGGTATTCTGGACGCGCGCGGTAATGCGCGGCGCACCATCGGGGGCAGTCACCTCGCGCTCGATAATGCGGATGGCCTTCGACGCATCGTCGAGGCGCTCCCACACTAATGGTTCGACAAACTCAAATTGAGTCCTGAGCGCGATGCGTTGCCCTGTCGAGATTGCACCCTCAAAAATCGGCGTCAGTGCTCCAGGCATGATATACGTGCGACCAAGACGCTCGGCGACGAGGACATTTTGTGTATCGTAGAGTCCGAATCGGTACGCTACGGAGCGCACGCCGGCTGATTTGTTGGGATTGTGCACGTACGCAATCGCGTTGTACGAGCCGTCGCGCACACGGAATGAGCGCGACCAGAGCGTCGCATACGGTGAGAGCATGCGCTCGTCGAGGAGCGCACACGGCCCTCCCTTGTCCGGGCTCGTCTCGCCCTGATTGCGTGCGCCATCCGTACACGTGGCGGGCTGAGAGAAATACCAGTATGCGATAGGGCCCCCGATAGCAATCATCAAAAAGAGCGTAACCCCGAATCCGTATGACGCACGTCGTCGTGATGCCCATGACATGCGTCTATTGTACTCGATAACAAAAAACACCCCAGCGGGGTGCCTTTTGACTGATTGAGAGACTTATTTTCCTTGTCCTGGCGACGAGCTACTCTCGCCTTTCGACTACTCGTCGCTCGAGGGCTTAACTTCCGTGTTCGGAAAGAGCTGAAGCGCGAGCAGGGCGCAGCGCTTCAGAGGCGCAGGCCTGACGAGGCCGAGCCGGGGTCGCGCAAATTCTTAGAAAAGAATTATGCGTGACCGCGTGTGACCCTTGAAAAATCGTTTCGAATGCTGTGTGTTGGCGCCGAGCTACTCTCGCCTTTCGACTACCATCGCCTCAGGAGGGCTTAACTTCCGTGTTCGGAAAGAGAACGGGTGTGACCCCTCCGACAAAGCACCAACACACAATATTCGATTTTCAAGATCAACGATTTTTCGGATGCAGAGAACGGGTGTGGTCAAAAGTATTTTTCTGCTGAAAAATCTTTCGACCCTGCCTCGCCCCGACGGGCTCCGGCCTTGCGGCGCTGCGCGCACTCGCGCCTCACCCTCCGACAAATCACCAGGACAAGAAAAACAAATTATCTAAGAGAGCATGCCG
>CAYGFN010000047.1:0-5235 GCA_964349145.1 uncultured Candidatus Saccharibacteria bacterium | reverse complement strand
GTGACATTCGGGTCCGGCACAGCAATGATGTGATTCGGGATGATGTCCTTCACAGCATCCATCCAAAACTCCGTAATTTGATTGAGTACCTGCCCTTTCCACGGGATATGCGCGATGATGCGATCAAATGAGGAGTGACGGTCAGTAGTGACAAGGAGCAGTTGTCTGCCTTGATCGTAAATGTCGCGCACCTTGCCGGTCTTCTTCGGCCCCAGATTCGTGAAATTCGTTTCTTGCAGTATTTCAGTCATATATTCTCTATTGCAGTATTTTGCAAAATACTAGAATAAGGTTATTCGACATCAAACGTGAGCTCCTGTCCCGGATTTTCCGTGCCGCGACTCGAAATCACCACCCGCGGGTCTGCTGTGATCTCGCCTGCGATGCGCGCTCCCATGCCGTATGAGGCAGCCTCAGCCATCACCTTATCAGGCTCCGGAGTGATGAGTGCCATTCCCTGCCCCATGTTCCACGCGCGGTATGCGTCGTGGTCCGTGATGCCGCCAATCTTCTGTACAGTCTGCACAATTTCTCCCGGTTCAAACAGATTATGGAGGCGTGCGCCGAGCTTTGCGCGACGCAAGACGCGCATCATTTTCTCCGGCACGCCACCGCCGGTGATGTGGGCGACGCCATGAATCTCGCACGACCCTTCCGTATTGAATCCCCCGTGAAGCCCGACGACAAAGCGTGAGTAAATGCGCGAAGGGGTGAGGACGTGTTCGCCAAGAGTCGATCCGCTAAATGGCGTCGTGTGCCACTCATCACCGTGCGCATTCTTGAGCGTCTTACGAACGAGCGACAGACCGTTGCATCGAAAGCCTTCCTCTCGAAGCATGACTACTGCGTCACCTGCTTTGATTTCGAGACCCGTGAGCAATTTCTCTTTTCGCGCCGCCCAAATAGCGCCCGCACTCCATGCGAACGGGAACTCCCCGTATCCAGAAACCAGAGAGCCCATTTGAGCGATTTCTCCGTTGATGATGGCGACATTTGCCTCTTTGGCTGCAGCGACGTAACCCTCAGCAAGTTGGCGCATGATCGGCAAGAAACGATCGTCGGTGCCGAGTGATTTAATATCAAGCACCGATCCGGCGACGATTGTCTCTCCGCCGCGGATGAGCGCGTCATCACACACCATCGCAAGCAAGTCGAAGGCCATCGTGTCGTATCTCTGCACACGCTCCGCAATTTCTACCTTCGTGCCGCACCCATCAAATCCAAGCGAGAGGTAACTTCCTTCGGGAAGCCTGGAAACATCAATCATTTTGAGGCCCGCGAAGTCATCGAAGGGAGTGACGACTTCGCCAAGTTTCCCGGATCTGTTTTCAAAAGTTTTTTTTGAAGCCTCGTACATGATGCGCGATGCTTCCGCTTCGACATCTACGTCGACTCCGGAGAGCGCATACGCGTTTGGCGTTTTACTCATGGCTCTTGAGGTAATCATCGTAACCCTGTGTTTCGAGTTTCTCTGCTTTGGCGAGAACTGTGTCTTCCTGTGATTTACGATATGCGATGAGTTTCTCTCGCACTGCTGTGTCCGAAATAGCGAGGATTTGAGCCGCCAAAAGACCAGCGTTTTTCGCACCGTTAATAGCGACAGTTGCTACCGGAATTCCCGGCGGCATCTGCGCGATAGAGAGGAGCGAATCAATCCCCTTCATGGTTTTCGTCGAGACCGGCACACCGATGACAGGGAGATGTGTAAACGCCGCTGTCATCCCCGGCAGATGTGCTGCGCCGCCCGCGCCCGCGATGATTACCTTGATGCCCTTCTCTTCCGCAGCCTTCGCGTACTCCACCATACGATCAGGTGTGCGATGCGCGGAGACTATTGTTACTTCGCTCTCTACTCCAAGCTCCTTGAGCATTACTGCGGCATCCTGCATGACCGGCAGGTCCGAATCCGATCCCATGATTATTCCGACGGTTGTCATATTGAAATGAGTGATCGAGCCTCTTCCGCATTCGCGCGCGCCTCTTCCAGCGTGTCCGCGACTGCAGTGAGGTGGCCCATCTTGCGCTCTCGACGCGTCTCCATCTTACCGTACAAATGTACTTTCACACCCGGGATTTCCTCGGCTTCCTCCACTCCCTGCGCGTCCGCAGCGCCTTCGCGCTCGCCCAAGATGTTGATCATGACTGCGGCGGGTACTTTCATACTCGGGTCTCCGAGTGGTTCTCCTGTGACCGCGCGGATGTGCTGCTCGAATTGCGAGGCGTGGCATGCCTCGATGGTATAGTGGCCGCTGTTGTGCACCCGCGGAGCTATTTCATTTACAAGCACTTCGTCGCCGACAAGAAACATCTCAATAGCAAAAACGCCGGCACCTTCAAATGATGCGAGCACTTGCCGGGCAAGTTCGTGTGCCTTCTTGGCAATAGCGACGCCGACTGGTGCGGGCACAAGCGTCATGTGGCAGATGTGATTCTTGTGGATGGTTTCTACAAGCGGAAAGATGCGAATCTCGCCATCAGTCGTGCGTGCGGCGACGATGGCAAGCTCTTTGTCGAATGTCACAAAGCCCTCCGCGTAGGCGGCTGCGCCTTTGATGCGCTGTACGGCTGCATGAATATCTTCAGGCTTTTCGACGAGCGCGTTGCCGCGGCCGTCGAAGCCACCGGAGCGCGCCTTCAATACATAGGGATACCCGAGACTCTCCGCTTCTTCCGGAAGCGCAAACGGCGCGACCGCGATACCGTGCGACTGTAGAAACTGCTTTTGATAGAACTTGTCTTTGATGATGGAGAGTGTACGAGGGGTCGGGTGCACGGGGTAGCCTTCAGCCGAGAGTGCTTCGAGCTCATCGACATTCACCGATTCGATTTCATAGGTGAGCACATCGGATTTCTCGGCGAGGCACCGAATCATCGCCGCATCTTTGTATTCGCCCACAATCTGCTCATCAGCCACCTGCCCGGCCGGGCCGTTAGGTGTCGGGTCGAGGACGATGACCTTCATTCCGAGTGCGTGCGCGGCGTCGGTAAGCATCCTGCCAAGCTGTCCCCCACCTGCGATGCCGAGGGTCTTCACCCCATTAGAAATTGCTCTTACGTTACCGTTCGCATCAAAATTCATAACTTATTGATGTTTGGCGCACATGAGGAAATGGCGTTTTTCTAACGGGGTTCATAGATGTTCGAGAATAAAATCAGCGCGCTCCGGAACCGGCAGGACTGGTACCGAGATGAGTTGGTATCCGAGCTCGGAATACACTGCCCGAATCGCTTCGTGAATGCGCGCCGCTTCCTGTGGCGTCTCGGTGCGCGCCGCATCAGCCTGGAAGTCGACCAGATCGAGAAGAAATACTTTGCGGTACTTCGAATCCGCAATCATGTCGGTGAGCTCTTGTTCTTCCGGGACATGCATGAGCCGGTAGTATGCGCGCGAATCCGGCACGCCGCGATCGAAGAAAAATTCATCTTCCGCGGGGACCGCCTTTTCCATGTGATACTTGCGACGCGCGATATCCAGCAACCATCCTTCCTGTGCACGTACGTCATCCGCGCTGCGGCCGAGTGAAAGTTGCTCCTCGAAGAAGATGCGCGCGGCTTCGGGAAGTATATTCTTGTGCCGCCTCTCAAATTCATGCACGAGCGTGGTCTTGCCCGCGCACGGGCCACCGGTGAGTACGTACCACGGGGGTGTCATGCGAAATACTCTATCGCATTTCTAAAGAGCTGCAGTCCGGGACCATCCGACGGCAGCGGCTTTCCCGCACGAATATATTCTTCCTTGAGCAGCGTCCAGTGGGGCAGCTGGGTGAATCGTGTGGCACGCTCCGGATGCGGCATGAGGCCGAGCACACGCCCACCACGCCCGGTGATACCCGCGATGTCTTCCATCGCACCGTTCGGATTTGCGGCGAGATTAAGCGCTTCACACACCTCCCCCTTTACGTACTTCAGCGCAATCGCATCGTCGGCTTTGAGATTCGCAAGTGTCTCTCGAGGCGCGTAATACTTGCCTTCGCCATGCGCTATCGGCACGGAGAAGCGATCCATCCCACGTAGCCACGGGCTCTCTCCCACGACTTTAAGATCCACCCAGCGACACGAATATCGTGCACCGCTGTTGGCGACAAGTGCGCCGGGAAGAATCTGCGCGGCGGTCACCACCTGGAAGCCATTGCAGATGCCGGCCATCAAGGTGTCGCGCTGTAGGAATTTCTCCATGTGATCTCCGAGCGATGCGCGCACGCGATTGCCATACGCCTTTCCTGAACCCGTGTCATCACCGTACGAAAAGCCTCCCGGAAAAATCACAATCTGTGCACTCTTCAAGACCGCAGGGCGCGCGATGACGTCATTGAGGTGAATGATGTCCGCCGACGCTCCCAGCTGCTCGAAGACAGCCTTGGTCTCGTCTTCGGTATTAAATCCGTATCCGGAGAAAATTATGATGTGCGGCTTTGACATAGCTGATGTGATCACCAATCCTTAAAGGTCTTGCGGTATGCGTTGGTGAGGTCTTTTACCGACATCATGATGGTGCCCCCGGGAAGTGTGATGGAGAGGTCAGCATCGGTCACGGTACCGATTTTCGTGAGCGCGACGCCCTTGAGGCGCGTCTCAAATGCCCTCTGCGCATCCGGGCGCACGGTGACGATGACGCGGCCCTGACTCTCCGAAAAGAGAATGCTATCGGCCTTCTTAGCTTTGCCTGCAATCTTCTTCAGATTGATGGTAGCGCCGAGCTGTCCCGCAATTGCTGCTTTCGAGAGCGCTGCGGCGATGCCACCGCGCCCAATTGGCATCGCCGATGCGACGAGTCCTTCGCGCATGGCACCCGAGAGCGCATCGTATGCGCGTGCATTTCTCTTCGCATTCACTTTCGGGATTTTATTGCCGATGGCGCCCAACATCGAGAAATACTCCGATGCACCAAGTTCATCATGCGTCTCACCGATGAGATACACGCCATCTCCCACAATCTTGAAATCAACGGTCTGTGCGCACGAGACATCCGCAATGACGCCGATTGCAGAAATGAGAAGTGTCGGCGGAGCAGCGACATGGATGGGCTCTCCTTTTTTGGTAAAGCCGCGGAAGTCGTTGAACATACTGTCCTTACCGGAGATGTATGGTGCGCCGTATGCGACGGCCATATCGTATACGGCTTCCGCAGATTTCTTGAGCTCGTACAGACGCTCAGGCGTGTTCGATGACGACCAGCAGAAATTGTCGAGAATCGCGAGATAGTCGCGCGAAGCGCCTGCGGCGACCGCATTGCGG
>CAYGFN010000046.1:0-5241 GCA_964349145.1 uncultured Candidatus Saccharibacteria bacterium | reverse complement strand
GATTGGAAAGAATTACTCGCGCTCGTAAACAGAAAGATCAGCGCATGAAACTCACGGCGCATAAGGGCAAGTTCGTAGTGCTGATTCTCTATATCATCGTAGTTTTCTTAGCTCCGATATATTCGGCAGTCTCTTACAACCCCGAAAAAACTATCGGTATATTTGCCAAGTTCGTAGCCGAAAAAGATGAACAATTCTTTCGTTCTTACATTGAGTTACTAAAGGACCAAAAAGTTGACGATGCATACGCATTGCTTTCGCCCGAAGCACAACAAGCGTCTAGTCGCACGGAGATGGCCACGGTCGCTAAAGAGTTCACGAATATGACCGATGAGATGTCTATCGTCGGCGTCAATATCAATCACATCGATGACGATTCACCGCGGACGATATATCAAATGTTATATGAAGTAGTTAATAATGACCCAGAGAAAAAATATGTCGGCGTAAATATTTCTGCCAGAGATCATGGGCAAGGATTAAGAATTGACGGAGTGCAAACTTTTCATGGTGCAACGTCTCTTAAAGAAGGAGCTAAGTTTAGTTTTCCGAAGCCGTACTGGATGTTGCTAATAGCTTTGCTTATACCGCTCTTTGTTGCGTACACGGCCTATCGTTACATCACGAAAGCAGCGAACCCGAAATGGTGGTTGTTCCTCGTAATCCTCCTAGTTTCAGTTTTAGTGACACTCCGAGCCGATGGCGGTTTTGGTGTGCACTTTGGCTTCAATGGATTTATGGGTCCAGCAGGAATTTGGGGTCCATGGGTATATTTCACCTCGCTGCCACTGGGCGCTATTTTCTACTACTTCAAGCGAAAGAAAGTGGAGACTCATGCTCCTTCTAATCCCTAAGGGGGCGATTTCGAGATCTCGTCCGATCACGCCCAAGGCCTCCAATACTTTGATAAGCTGTTTCCAATCAACTCTAATAAGGGTCACAGATTAAGTATGAACGACTACCAAGTCCTCCTCTTCTATAAATATACAGACGTGGCAAACCCTGAAGAGCTTGCCGCGCAGGTTCGCTCGCTGGCAGTTGAGCACTCGCTCACCGGCAGAGTCATCGTCGCAGAGGAGGGCATCAATGCCACCTTCGAAGGTCTCGTCGCGGATACTGAAAGCTTTGTGGCGCGATTCAAGGGGGATGAGCGATTTGCGGATATGCAGATAAAACGCAGCCGCGGCACGGGCACGAGCTTCCCGAGGCTCTCGGTAAAAGTCCGCGATGAAATTGTCGGCACCGGCTTCACCGCAGCGGAGGCTAATCCGCGAGTGGCGACGGCACCCAAGATGACTCCGGAGGAATTGCGCGCGTGGTATGAGGCCAATCAAGATTTTGTTGTCATCGATATGCGCAATAATTATGAATTCGCGGCAGGACATTTCAAAAATTCTGTGCAGCCGAATATCTCAGCGTCGCGGCATTTGCCGCTAGGGCTCCGCAATATCGAATCGCTTAAGGACAAGACCGTCGTGACGGTGTGCACCGGGGGGATTCGCTGCGAGAAGATGTCGGCATACTTGATGCACAAAGGGTTCAAAAATGTGCGTCAGCTCGATGGAGGTATCCATTCGTATATGGAAAAATATCCCGGCAAGGATTTCCTGGGTACGCTGTATACCTTCGATCAGCGTCAGACCATGCATTTCGATGGTGACAGAGAGATTGTCGGCAGCTGCCACCTCTGTGGCGCGCAGTCGGAAGACTATGCGGATTGCGCAGAGCTTTCCTGCCACCTGCACTTTATTGCATGTGGTGAGTGTCGCGATGAGAGCGGTTCTGTCTACTGCAGCGATACGTGCAAAAGCTTGATATAGTTTCGCTATGAAGAAAATTTTATGGACGTTGCTTTCAGCATTAATTGTCATTGTGGTGGCCGGCGGATTCGCGTATGCGTACATGGGAGATTCTCAGTTGTTTGATCGCCTGTACTCGCCAGAAGAGCAAGAGCTGCGAAAGCTGAATCGTGCAGCCAAGGATTTTCCATCGCAGATAGGAAATTACGCGCTTTTTAGTGGTAAAGGGCGGCCGATACAGTTTGAAACGGAATGTAATACCATAAACGGGGAAGAAAGCTGCGTAGATAATATTCGGGCTGAATATCATCAGATTGATGGCAATAAAACAATTTTCGTGAGCTTGCTTACATTTTCAAAAGGGAAGGGCTCGACAACAGAGTATTTGCGCGCACTAGGAAAGTCGGCAGTGATTCAATCGTATCCGTATGAGGTTTACCGATTAGAGGCACATGAGCTCGGATGGTTTCCAAAGAACACGTACGATTTCGTCCTCACGCAGGAAGGCACCTACACGCTGCACACAGATGGCGGCGAGAGTGTCACATACAAAAATCAGGCGACTGGCGAGAATGCCGTCGCGACGTACTTCATTCAGAAATATCCGCCTGTACTTGAGTAGGTGACCGTGGTGAGTCGAGGGCCATTGTATAGTTATACCGTCATGAACCAGCTGAAATTTCCTCCCGTTGCGCCGGCTCTGATGGGCGCCATCGTGGTCGCGCTGGCAGCGACAGTGGCGATGTATCTTTTAAGTCCCACTCCGCAGCACACAGCGGGAGAAGAATCTGGCGATCCTGTGGACGATGCCACATATCTCGAGCTTCAGGAATTGATGCTCAAGACGCCGTTTTCTCAGCCAGAGGTGATCGAGGACAGTTTGCGGTCATATGACATTGATGGAGACGGAGATGATGATGTCATCGGCTTTTTGAATCTCACCTTTTCGCCTGACAGTTCGGTCTACAAGCTCGCTACTTGGCATCGTGATGGTGGTGCGTACATCTACTACGATGATGCGTATTACGACTATCGATTCAGCGGCGATACTTCTTGCACCATTGACCGTCTAGCACTCAAAAGTGTCACACTGGCATGCTTTGCTTCTGAAAGGGGATATTTGACAACGCTTCGTTATCAAGATAGCGGAGGTGGATATTACAGAGACGTCGACGCGCACGCGGTTACATTTCACAGCGAAGATGGGTGGCGCGAGTATGTCAGCAAGAAGGGGGGGATCCAATTTAGCTATCCGCCCGATGTGAACATCTCAGAGAAAACCTACGATGTCTTTGGCGAACTCATTACCGTCATAGTTGCGGTAAGCGACACAAAGACACTTTTTGAAATTCACAGCGTACCTTTTGCGGGCGAGGAGGGTGGGGGTGTGATAGATATCGATTCGGATAAAGTATTTATTAAATTGGCGGACGGTCACTATCTATCGAGAGATAGGGCGATGCCACGCTCGGAGAGAAATGGAACCACGTATGATAAGACAATAGTTCACCGGTATAACAATGTGGGCTCAATTTTCGATTCATTCGAGAGGATAGACGAGAAAAATAGGAAGTACATACTGTATGCCCCGCATACTTCGGAAAGTGTTTTGAAAGAAATCGACAATATATTTGCGTCTATCAAATATCTAGATGCTTCTGCGACACCAGACGGAGATACCATATCACTCAAGGTCAATCCGATATCGCTCGCCAGCGCCGCGACGCTATCGATATCGGGGAATATCACCGAGAAGCCCGCTCCCGCAAATACTTCAAACGCACTGGTGCTGCGAGACATGGAACTTACCTACATTGATTCACTTGTCTACCAGCCGGCCAACCTGAAGCTTGGGCTCTACTCATTTGGCTCCATTGGGGGCACGCCCAAATTGGGCGGCGGCGGGTATGATGCCGAAAAAGCCGCTTGCTATAGTTACGATGAGGATAAAGTCACTGCGCCAGAGAAAGTGGGCGAGAATGACGTGTGCAGATTTGGATGGGGTGATGGGGGGTATGCTGTGCACGGGTATTACGTGCTCGACCCAAATCGCAAGTACATCGTGAGCATCACAGAAAACATTGAGAGCTCTGCTCTATTTGAATCAGCGCTCTCTCCTGATGTAAAAGCGATTGCGGAGAGCGTCCGCTTTTCCAATCTGTAATCTCGCATTATGAAAGAGCATGGGATGTACTCCATGAGCTTCGAATGGGGCTACCCGCAGAGGTAGGACAATTGATACAATCATGCGCACACTATGAACGCTGAAGAGCAGCACACGATTGCATCTGAGCGACTGAAAAAAGCCATCATCGGTTTTGCTATTTTTTCAGGCATCACCAGCGTGATTGTCGTCGCTGGGGTGGTGTATGCGATTGAATCCGGCATTGCGATTTCTGAAGAGACTGTAATCATCGGGGTCGCCGTACTGAGTCCCTTTTTTATAATACCCATCATCATTTTAGCGCGCCGAGCCTCCGCATTAGAGAGACTGTTATGGAAAGAGCTTGCCGAGCGCTATGGATTTACGTACGTTCATAAGCCGTATTTCCAAAGTGCTGCGCTCGTGTTTCAGGAGGGTCATAGTCGTGCGACGGTCAATGGGCTTACCGGCACTCTCTCTGATAGACCGTTCCGCCTCTTCCAGTACAACTACACGGTCGGGACAGGTAAAAACAAGCAATATCACACATATTGCGTCGCCGAAGTCGCATTTGCCGGCACCTTCCCGCACCTCTACCTCAACAACACCAAGAATCGCGATCTCTCAAATCTCAAGGGTCTTTTTCTTCCGCGGCTCTCGCTTCCTCATGAGCTTGAGGGCACATTTAATTTGCACTGTCCGAAAGAGTACGAAATCGAAGCGCTCGAGATATTCACGCCGGATATCCTTGCTCACATACTAGATGCGGGGTGGGAACACGACCTCGAACTCGTGGACCAAAAGCTCTACGTTTTCCGAGAGATACCGATTATAAACAGAGAGGCACTTGAGTACGAGCTCGCTCGGCTGAAGGAGCTACTCGAGATGCTCGCTCCCAAGCTCAACCGAATGAAATTGGAGAAAGTGGGTGATCGTAAAACGACTCTCTAAGAATCTGCGAATGATTTACTAGGATAATTGTATGGCCGAGCTCAAGACGAAGAAGACCACGCAAAGTGTCGCCGCGTTTATCGATGCGGTAGAGCCGGAGGCGAAACGCACAGACGCAAAGCAGTTACTCAAGATATTTAAATCTGCAACCGGAATGAAGCCCGCCTTGTGGGGCACCGCCATTGTCGGCTACGGCTCGTATCACTACGAATCCGAACGCTCCACACAGAAAGGCGATTGGCCTCTGACCGGCTTCTCGCCGCGCAAGGCAAACCTCACGGTCTACATCATGCCGGGGTTTAAAGCGTATGGGTCGCTGCTTAAGAAGCTCGGTAAGCACAAAATATC
>CAYGFN010000045.1:2983-5352 GCA_964349145.1 uncultured Candidatus Saccharibacteria bacterium | reverse complement strand
CTCTCGCGTCAGCTCGCGTCCCTCGGCATCTATCCGGCCATTGATCCGCTCGAATCTGGCTCGACCGCTCTTACGCCGGAAATTGTCGGAGAAGAACATTATCGCGTAGCAAACGAGACGCGTCGTGTGCTTCAGCGCTATAAGGACTTGCAGGACATCATCGCGATTCTTGGCATCGAGGAGCTCTCTGAGGAAGACAAGAAGCTCGTGTACCGTGCGCGCAAGATTCAGCGTTATCTCTCACAGCCATTTTCAGTCGCCGAAGCCTTCACGGGCGCGAAGGGCAAGTACGTCTCGCTCGCAGACACGGTACGCTCCTTCGGAGAGATTCTCGACGGTAAGCACGATGCGCAGAGCGAACAATCGTTCTACATGAAGGGCTCAATTGACGAGGTTATCGCGGCATAAAGCCATGGCACAGAACACGTTTCAGCTCACCATCGCAAGCGTCGGCGAGACTCGTTACGACGGACGCGCGATTTCTGCGACCCTTCCGGGAGCAGCGGGTGACATGACCATTCTTGCTCATCACGAACCGCTCGTCACCACTCTCAAGGCGGGAAAGATTTCGGTAAAGGATGAATCCGGTGAGAAGACATTTGATATTGAAGATGGCGTGCTTGAATGCTCGGGGAATCACGTCGTTGTCTTGTTGTAGTCCACATCATTCCCGCACGATGCTCCGCTGAGCGCGTACAATGAACACGATGAGACACGCGGCGCTACTGGGCGCAATCTTTTTTCTGTGTGCGCCTTTTGCATACGCCGATGAACACGTTGAATTAAAAAAGAGCATCTGCGAAGCGGGAACCACGAAAACAACATCCGAGCCGATTTTTGAAGCTGATGGCGGCAAGGATGCACTGACCAAGCTCACGGGGAGCGGTAACTTGTGCACTAATGAGCGGGTGACCCTCGGAGGTGTTTTGAAGAATGTGTTGACGAACGAGGCTACCTGTATCTGTACAACACAGGAAGAGCTTGATGCGGTCGGATGTGCAGCAGGGGAGAAGCAACCGCTCGTAACCATTACTATCAGCAAAAACATTACGGGATGCGTGACGGACACAGTGGTCGTCTCCAAATGCGCAGCGGATCCGGAAAAGGCCTATGAACTTGCGTGCAAATCCGGCGCGGGCTCTGCGAACATTGCTGCAGACGACGAACGAAATATCCTGCTCTCACCCGCGGGAGTACCGCGCTCGATGCCCTCGCTCGGACTCGCGCCTGGTTCTGAGATACTGACGCAATCGCTCATTAGGACAGGGGTTCCGGAAGGTCAGGCGCAAGAGCTTGTATCGGAAAATCGACAGGCCGCGATAGATTACATACGAGCAATAGCATCGCGCGATCTTGAATCTATAAAATCGAACGCGGCCGTACTCGGTATCGAGCCGAATTTTAATACCGATGGAGCGGGACTGCGACCGGCAGATTCAGACAAGTCCGATCCGGCAAAGCGCTCGCCATCAGACGTGTCTTACTACCAATCGGGCCCGACGAGTTTTTCAATTCCCACAAGCTATTCAGTTCCGACAAGCGGAGGTATTCGGCAGTGCGGAGTCGATTCGCACATCGGCAATATTATGTACTCGGAGAGTGGCTGTGGGCGCAACACATACAACCCGAATTCAAACGTCCAGGGACCATATCAGTTCTTGTGCAGCACGTGGAATAGCTACGCGCAGTCGACAGGCAACGGTCAGTACAGCTGCTCGTGCTCGGCTGGTGGCTACTATGCGGGTAGATGCGATCCGGTGAACGACGCGGGCATCGCGACCCATGTCATGAAGGCGCGCGATTCCGGCTTTCTATCGTCATACGGAAGCCGCTGCGCGGAAGCGGGACTGAATTGGAGCACGTGCTCGTATACGATTCACTTCGCAGGAGAGAGCGGCTTCCAGCGACTCCTCAGCGCGTATCAGAGCAATCCACAGATGCCGATGACACAGAGCAACGTTGATCGCCTTATTGTTTCGGGAGCATACAGCGCGAACAGATCTGTCTTCGGACAAACGCAGACAGTAAGCGATTATTTCAGGTGGGCTGATGCCAAGATGAACGGCCAGTCCGTGATCATTGCGTCCGCTGCTAGTAGCGGCCAGTCAAACAGCCCTTTTGGCGGTTTTTCGGGACGAGCGACGCAGCCATCTGTGTTCAATACAGCAAGTGCTTTTGCTCAGGTGAATCCGTTTGAGCAATACGCTCCTCAAGTGGCAGCAGGATTTGGAATTGGTGTCCTGCAGCCGAATCAGTATCAGCAACCATATCAACAACCGTATCAACAGCCGTATCAGTATCAGCAAACGACTCCCTATTATCCACCGCAGCAGTACGTACCCATACTCCCGACGACGCCACTCGTCCCG
>CAYGFN010000045.1:0-2883 GCA_964349145.1 uncultured Candidatus Saccharibacteria bacterium | reverse complement strand
GTCCTCTCATGTACGGGTGCTTCAGGCGAGCGTATCGAGAAGAGCCTGAGCGTAACGGTAAAGTAGCATGACGTTCATTCGCGTAGTAGAAGATTTCGACTGTGAGCACTGCGGCACACATGTTACAGGCACGGGATACACCAATCACTGTCCGCACTGTCTCTGGAGCAAGCATGTCGATAATGAGCCGGGGGATCGTAAGGCGACGTGCGGCGGGGCTATGCAGCCTCTGCGTCTTGAAGGATCAACGCCCGACTACCGTATCGTCCATCGCTGCGAGCGCTGTGGAAGTGAGCGTCACGTCACCATAGCCACCAACGATAACGCTGAGGCGCTTGTGGCGCTGGCACAGAAAAACAGCGTTGCGTGAGCGTGGCGTGTACGGCATACTTGTACACATATGGCGCGTAGATACACAGATTTAGGAGTCGAACCGGAAGGTGAAGAAATCGTACTTACTGGCGATGGAGTAGAGCGCCACGTGCAGAAGCATGTCGAGGATGGGACGGGCCGGCCTGCGGCACCCGAAGATGACATGTCCGGAGATTAGGCGCTCGGGGACACTGCTATTTCGGAAAACACAATTTTGCTACTGCAAAATTGACCATCCTCGAGCCAAGCTCTGCAGGGTTTCCGGAATGGCAGTGTCCCGCTCGCTTGGCGCTGCTGATTGCATGCAATACAATGCGTCGCATGGTCAAGAAGATATTTATACTACTCGGGCATCCGGATAACGTCGGACTGTGTCATGAAATCGCCGATGCGTATGAGCGAGCGGCGCGGGAGGCCGGACATACGGTCGAGCGTATGGATCTCAGCACGATGCAATTCGATCCGATACTCCATCACGGATATCGTGCAATGCAGGAGCTTGAGCCGGATCTCAGACGATTTCAGGAGCTGGTTATCGGATCAGATCACTTCGTCGTTATTCATCCTATTTGGTGGGTCGGAATGCCGGCCCTTCTCAAGGGAGTATTCGACCGCGCATGGCTGCCAGGCTCTGCGTTTCGTTATATAAAAATGAAGTCAGGCAAGCGCACGATATTTTGGAACAGACTCATGAAAGGCAAAACCGCCCGTGTGATCGTCACCAGTGGCACGCAGCCGCTTCTGGTGAAATTCTTGCCGGGCAACGTCAACGCGCAGCTGAAGTGGGGGATTCTGTGGTTTGCGGGATTTCGCACGCGCACGACATGGTTTGGCCCGTCTGAAAATGTACCGGAACCCCGCAAAGCACGCTGGCTCAATAAGATAGCTGCGCTCGGTTCACGAGGCCTCTAGCAGATATCGGCGCCCTCTAGGCGGGGCGCCGAACATGATTTCTTCTCCGGGTGGGAGCTTCGTCCTATGCGAGGAGCAGAAGGACGACAGCCAGCACACAAGCGGCCGCGGCGAAATGCGGCCGGTAGTCGGTGCCTCTCGTCTCGAGGAGTTTGTTGAACTCTGTGGTGTCGAATGGGCCGGTATTGAACCGGTTCATACTCTCCCGGTTGGCTCCGGCGAAAGTTTTCATAAAATTTCCTCCAACGCTACTTGTCCATACGGACGGTACGCGATGAATACTCTCCGCCCGCTGAATTCACCCTAACGCCGCCGTGAAGATTTGGCAAGGGGACCAGAGTATGGCCAAATACGGGCACATAGTTTAGAATGCAAAAAACATGGCTCTATCAATAGGAATTGTGGGTCTGCCAAACGTGGGGAAATCCACGCTTTTTAATGCATTGACGCGGAAGGGCGTGCTCATCGCCAATTATCCGTTTGCGACCATCGACCCATCGGTCGGCGTGGTCGCCGTGCCGGATCATCGGCTCGATGCACTCGCCAAGATGTCGAATACGCAAAAGACCGTTCCTGCGGCCGTGGAGTTCGTCGATATCGCAGGATTGGTCAAGGGCGCGTCTGAAGGCGAGGGGCTCGGCAACCAGTTTCTCTCTCACATTCGCGAGGTAGATGCGATTGCGCACGTCGTACGCATATTCGACGATGAAGATGTGCACCATGTCGCCGGCGGAGTGGACCCGCGCTACGACATCGAGATTATTGATCTCGAGCTCGTGCAGGCAGATTTGCAGAGCGCACAGAAACGCCTCGAGCGCGTCGAGCGCGATGCGCGAGGCGGCGACAAAGAGATGCTTCTTGAGCGCGATGTCTTGCAGAAGCTGGTGCCAGCTCTCGAATCGGGCAAGCCGGCACGCGTTGTTCCGCTGGACGATAAGGAAAAGCTCGTGGCGCGCTCGCTGCATCTCCTTACGATGAAGCCGATGCTCTACGTTTTGAACAAGAAGAGCGGCACGGTAAATGTGGACGCGGAGGGAGGAGCGCGATGGCGCGAGCTCAAGGATTTCCTTGATGCGTCCGGGACACCGTATGTGGCAGTCGATGCCGGCATTGAGAATGAGCTTGGCGATGTGCACAGTGACGAGAAGGCGGATTTTCGCCGCGAGCTCGGCGTGCACGATGATGGATTGGATACGCTGATTAAAGCAAGCTACGCACTTCTTGATCTCATTTCATTTTTTACAACAGGAGAAAAAGAGACGCGCGCGTGGACGATACCGCGCAATGCGACGGCGCCGGAGGCGGGAGCAGCCATTCACACGGACTTTCGCGACAAATTTATCCGCGCCGAGGTCATTCACTGGGATGTGTTGCTCGAAGCGGGCTCTTGGAGCAAGGCGCGCGAGAAGGGGACGCTACGCACCGAGGGCAAGGAATACGTCGTGCAAGACGGTGACGTCATGGAATTCCTGCACAGTTAGATAGTGTTCCTAAGCGACGCGTAGGGGCATGGTTGACATTCGGCGCAGCGTGGTATGCTTGCCGCATATGGAAAAACCTAAAGCGACCCCGAAGGATTTCGTTCTCTGGGTGGGTGCC
>CAYGFN010000044.1:0-5544 GCA_964349145.1 uncultured Candidatus Saccharibacteria bacterium | reverse complement strand
TTCAATATCTTTTCCGCAGACCAATTCCTTAGTATCCCATAGGGTATACCCCGTGAGATAGTCGCGAGCCTTAGCCTACTCACAATATATTTCACGAAAAGGCACCCTTTGCGAACGAGAAAGTTCGGTGAATGTATCACGGGGGATACCGCCCCACTCAGAATCCCCCACCAGCCGAGAACATAAAGGCACTGCCGCCTTCGTGTGATGCAAATGAGACATTGGAGAGCGAAAACATCGTCACGAGTTCCACGAAGCTTCGTGCCAGTGAATCTGCAGTCTGCGTGTAGGTGGTGATTCCGGCCAAAAATGACTTGTCGCTTTCATTTTCGCTCCAGCTCGCGAGCTGCGTGCCCAACCTTTCATACGATTCTCCAAGGTTCGCGTGAGCAACGCGCGCCTCCTCGGGGATTTCATCAATGGCGCGCAGAGCGGCGCCAAGATTCTCGAGTTCACGTGCGACGCTCTGCAGGTCGCGAATTCCCGCGTCACTTTTTCTATCAGCGAAGTATCCGTCGAGCTTCGTGAGCATGTCGGTGTTGTTCGTCTCGAACGCTTTGATGATAGAGCCGGCAGCGTTGCCATACTGGTACAGGGATTCTTGAGATACTGTCCGCGCCTTTCCTCGCGAGGCGTTCAAAAGCCCTCGAGGTGCGTAGAGGTAGGAGGAGAAAATCTCTGAGGTCGCCGACGTGTCGTTTGCGGTAATCGCGGGGGCATTCGAGGGGCCCGTGAATCCCGAGAGGAAAAGTTCAAATGACTGCTCCACGGGAGTGGCTGGTATCTGAGGGGTGCTTGTCGAGGAGAGAGGAGAGAGAACAATCGGCGACGCTCCCGTCTGCGGCGCTGGTATGTTCACGGAATCGAGATACGGCGTCGAGGCGGTGGGATCCTGGAGGGTGGTCGCGGCACCTCCCCATGAGCCACTTGCAGTAGTGACGGCGCGTCCGGATCGTCGCAACACTATGAATCCGCCAATGAGGAAGAGAATGACCGCAACAGTAATTGCGATTGCAATCGGATGTGATGCAAAGAGTTTTGTATCTTTGTGCGATTCGGGCGGCATGGGTGAATGATACAATGGCGCGGATGGCGCATCGGACTACCCTCGCCGCATTCCTCCTCTTCGCGTTCGCGTGCGTCACGCCGTCCACGACATCTGCGGCACCTTTCGGTGGACAGGCGATTGCCGTAACGCCGTGCTTCAGTGGAGTCATTCTCGCTCATGTTGGCCCCCCTATGGGAGGAGCATTTATCTGGTCTCCCATGACACAGACGTATCGATTCGGTCCACCTTCTCATGCAGGCCAGTGGGTCATCGGCCTTTCAGTGCCGGTCCCCTATCCGTGCGTTATCTCGATTACACCGGTCATCGTCTCGACCGGCATACTCATGACAATGCTGGGATCATCGCAATAATTTGTGTCGGAGTGCCTGGGTGAGCGCGCGCCAGTTCTCGATTGAGACGTCTTCGGCGCGTGCTTTCTGCGGTATTCCGATTGCCTCGAACGCCTGTGCCACCGCACTCTTGTCGTAACGCACAGAGAGATTGCTTGAAAGGAATTTACGCTTCGAGGAAAAGCCCGCGTGCACGAGTGAAAAAAAATCTTCTTCGTTGATGTCGACAAAAAATTGCTTAGAAATATCGGTGATTGCGAGGATCGAAGAATCGACAGATGGCGGCGGGGAGAAATGCGTACGAGAGACTTTCGCGAGAATCTTCGGAGTCCCGTACGCTTTTACTGAGAGCGAGAGAATGCTTTCTTTCCCGCCGGTGATACGCTGTGCAACTTCCTTTTGTATCAAGAGTGCCATGGCGCGCGGCTGTCTTTCGGCCGAGAGAAATTGGCGGATGATTTCGCCGGTGATGTAATAGGGAATATTCGCCGCAAGAATATATCCGCCGCCCAAAATGACACCATCTGCGTCGTTGCGGAGCCTCAGCATCGCACTCACCGTACTGCTGTACGGCTCGCGCGCCGCTTCTCCGCGCCTTGCATCTCGTGCCATTTTGACCTGCTCGATTACGGTGTCTCGTACGTCCGCCTCAATAATCCTCAAACGTCCTGCCGCTATTTCGCCCGCAAATCTCTCATTCAGTACTGCGACAAGTTCCGAATCTTTTTCCACGGCGACGACATCTCCAAGTGTCAAAAGTTCTGCGGTGAGCACTCCTTTGCCGGGGCCGATCTCGAGAATGGTCTCACCGGGAAGCGGCATGACAGCGTGCGCCAACTTTGCCGCCGCCCACGCGTGTTTGAGAAAATGCTGCCCCAGTCGAGCGCCCGTCCGTGCCATGCCGATATCCTACACGAGTGTCATCGAATCACATCTTCGTCGTCCAGAAGCGATCGCTTGCCGGACCATCCGGGGCGCTCAAACGTCTCAATGAGGCGGGCGTCGATGTCGTCTATAAATTCCGAAGGAATGGTAAATTCGCGAGTGCCATACTTCATACGCTGGAGTGCATACGATAGGTAGAGCTTTTTCTTTGCACGCGTGAGTGCCACATAGAAAAGTCGACGCTCCTCTTCCTCGTCACGCCCCTCTGATTCACGCTGCGAGGGGAAGAGGCCCTGTTCGAGACCCGAGATAAACACAGCATCAAACTCAAGCCCTTTTGCAGCGTGAACGGTCATGAGAGAAGCCGCTTCGTGAGCATCTTCGAGCTGATCTTGGTCGCTCTGGAGCGCCGCTTCTTCGAGGAGCCTCTCGATGCCCGTTGTGGGCGGCCCACTCGACGCCGGATCATCGAATCGCGCAGCGAAGTTTACGAGTTCACGAATGTTGTCGATCCGCTCCCTGCCCTCATCGGTCTTTGAGTACAGCGCATCCATGCCGGAGACTTCCACGGCAAGCGCCACCGCCTCTGACGGGGGCAAAGTCTCGATACCATGCTTAATCTTGGCGAGCGTGAGGCGGAATGCGGCGACCTTTTTCTGCGCCGCAGCGGGGAGCTCCGCATCGGCTCCGGCAAATACTTTCTCGAGCGTGACCTTGCCGATGCCGCGGGGCGGTACACCGACGACGCGTTCGATGTCGGTCTTGTTTTTCGGATTGAGCGCCGCGCGGAGGTACGCGAGCACATCCTTCACTTCCTTGCGTTCAAAGAATCGCGTACCCAGCACGCGGTATGGGACACCAAAGTTGAGCATCGCCTCTTCGAGTCCACGTGATTGGAAATTCTCGCGATACAGCACGGCTATTTCGTGTGCGGGAGTCCCAGTCTCGATGAGTGTTGCCGCTTGCTGTGCGATGTACCACGCCTCATCCATCTCGTTTACGCCGCCGTAGAGTGTAATAGGCGCCCCCGTCTCTTTCTCGGTGAACAGCGTTTTTGGTTTTCGATTTACATTCTTCTGAATCACGCTGTTCGCGGCAGACAGTATGGTGCGCGTGGATCGGTAATTCTGCTCAAGCGTGACTACCGTGGTGCCGGGGAATGCCCGCTCGAATTCCATCAGGTGAGCGATGTCCGCGCCGCGCCATGAATAAATATTTTGGTCGGTATCCCCCACCACGCAGATGTTTTTCTTCTCGCCGGTAAGGAGTGCCGCGATATGGTACTGCGCTTTGTTGGTATCCTGATATTCATCAATTGTGATGTGCGTCCACCGATTCTGTAAGAGCCCGCGGACGCGGTCGCTTTTTCGCAAGAGGTGCAACGTGCGTATGAGAAGATCGTCGAAATCGAGCGCATCTTCTTCTCGCAGAGCTTTTTCGTACAATTCCCACGCTTGTGCGACCGCGCGCTCACGCCAGGTCCGTGCGCGTGCTGCGTACTCGGTGACAGACTCCCCGTCGCCTTTTTGGCGTGAGATTGCAGAGAGAATGGCGCGCGGCTGCCACTGTTCGATACCGAGACTTTCGAGCGCGCGCTTCACTGCGCGGTTTGAATCATCACGATCCCAAATGGCGAATGCTCGCGCAAGGCCGGCCTCTTCGTGAAATTCGCGCAAGAGTCGGACACCGAGTGAGTGAAAGGTCGAGACAAACGGGAGCCCTTTGCCGGGTGGGACGAGCGCTCGTACGCGCTCGCGCATCTCACCCGCCGCCTTGTTGGTGAATGTGACCGCGAGAATCTGCCGCGCGGGGATGCCGCGCTCTATCATGTGAGCGATTCGGTGCGTAATGGTCTTGGTCTTCCCTGCACCGGCGCCGGCGACAATTAAAAGGGGCCCTTCGTGGTGTTTTGCGGCTTCGAGTTGTGCAGGGTTGAGCCCATCGAGGTACGACATTGAGCGACTATAGCATCGCTCCTTCGATCATGACTCGAAACGCTCATAGGAAAACCACGCGGACCTATTGTGTGCGGAAGCACGAGTGAGCGCTGAAAAACGCACAAACGCACATCCGGGTGAAGTACTTCATGGAGATTTATTTGGCTTAGTTGAGCCAAATTATAGATATTGATGCGATTGACAAAAACGTTATCCACTGCCGTACAGGAATATGAATTGACGGTGAACACCCTGCCGAGGTACGGTGGTTAGACCAGTGGCACTTCATGCTTTCCTCAGATGGCCAAATCTCGATAATAACGAGGTTTTGAGCCAGATTTCCAGCCTATCCGCGCTGTCATTGGTAAAAAACGGCTATAAGTCTCGATAGAATAGGGAGTGAGGTTATCACCCTTCCTTCGCGAGTACGAAAGGTCGTCGGCATTGCCTATAAAACGTACGCTACACGATGCTCGGGGAAAGTCTCCCGTGCGGACACAGAGGAGGAAGCGATTCGGGATTGCTGCAATCTCGCTCATCTCTATTGTATTTGTATTGGGCACGCTTATTCCGGCGGTTACGCGCGCATCCGTCTTGAGTAGCATCATTGCGAGCCTGACCGGGAATATCGCGAATGCCGCCGTCACGATGGGCTCCGGCACGATTCAGTCGGTTGCTGCGCTCAAGCCTGCGATGAACATTGATCCGGCGCCGGCGAGCGGCGGTGGGGACATCACCATCGTGGATGATTCCGCGCTCGTTCCCGAGGAAGGTCCCGCGGGCACATTGGCTGACATCGAGAAACCGAAAGATGCAACGATTAGTATTCACATTGTCCGCGAGGGGGACACGATTGCGTCCATCGCGAAGCTTTTCGAGGTCACACCAAATACCATCTTGTGGGCAAACGATCTTCCGAAGTCCACAAAACTCAAAGTTGGGCAGCGACTCACCATATTGCCTGTAACGGGCGTTAAATACGTGGTGAAAAAGGGAGATACGCTCGACTCGATCGTCAAGAAATATGGCGGCGACAAGGTTGAAATAATGAACAGAAACGGTCTTGAGACCGAACGGCTCGCGGCGGGTACGGAAATCATCATCCCTGACGGTGAAATCGCAGTACCGACACCGAAGACACCGACAAAATCTTCTACAGGAGCGAATGTTGCGATTAAGAGTGGGCCGAAGGGCACCGCAATTCAAATTGGCTACTATCGCGCGCCACTCTCGAGCTATCGTGAGACGCAGGGCGTCCATGGATACAACGGCGTCGATCTTGCTGCACCGGTAGGCACGCCGGTCATGGCTTCTGCTGAGGGCG
>CAYGFN010000043.1:1745-5552 GCA_964349145.1 uncultured Candidatus Saccharibacteria bacterium | reverse complement strand
GGTATAGCAGCGCTGCTATTCGCACACGCCCGCTGCCCAGAGCCCCTTTTTCTCAGCGGCGGCTTGTGCTTCTGCCAACTGGAATGCTCGTTGGTATGCATACGGCCGTATGTACGTATACTCGTGCCCGAAGCCTTCAGCGATGAGGTGCTCGTTTACGAACAGATTGTCTACATGCACATATGCGAGGAGTCGCCCGTACGCATCGTATTCGCCTTGTGAGGAATCCGTCTCAATGCGCACTGATTTGTTAGTGAGAATGCGCTCCACTTCTGCGCTCGCTGCCTCGCCAAAACATTCGACGGGGCGCCGCGGATCTACCGTCTCCGGCGTGTCGACCCCGATGAATCGCACGCTCACGTTTTTATCGTCTTTCAATATATGGATCGTGTCGCCGTCGACGATTCGTGAGACCGGATACGTGCCGACGGTGCTCGTCGCACCGGAAAGAGTCGGCTCGCGCACATCCGTCACACTCGGGTCGCGCAGCGCGATCAATATCAAAAGCACAATTGCAAAAAAGATGCTCCCCGCAATCCGCTTCCTACGCATACTGGTCAGTATATAAAGAATCGCGCACAAAGAGATGACGATGGGGGACCTGCCGGTAGGCAGGCCCCCCTATTGAGTCCGCGAACACGGCGGTGAGTTACGCTGCGACCGAGAGCGGAGGTGGAGCCGGCACCCGATTCGTCGACGAGAAGCCGAGCTCGATGAGCAGCTTTACGGCGATGTGGTTCGTCGTCCACACGGGACGCTTCTCGCGGTCGAGTTCTGCCTGGCTGAACAGTCCGCACGCTGTGACGACGGCCTGCGCCAGCCGCACACGCATCGCCTCCGGGGGCGGCGTGCAGTTGACGTGCACGCGCATCGTCTCGAAGACGCCTTCGACGCGGTAGCTCAGGTCGCCCTTCTTCATGCTCTGGCCCTCCATGAGGGCAATCATGCGCTCGTAGAACGTGGCGGTGGTGGTTTCGGATTCGCTCATTGCCTTCAAGCCTCCTAAACTCACCGGAAACATTCCGGCTGGCGGAATTCTTACATGGGGAATGGTGTATGCGCAATGACTCAGCATGCTGGTTGCGATGCTTGGGTTGCTTGCGTATGCTGCCTGCGGTGTCTTTCCGCAGCCAAGCGGAGGATGAGAAAAGGGAGAAAACCATGGCCGTGCCATTCCAGCCAAGTGAGCCGATGCGTTTCTTTTCGACCCGCGGGGCGGGTCCGGTCGGCCCCGAAGAGGTCCTCTTTTCCGGCACAGCGCGGGACAAGGGTCTGTGGGTGCCGGAGACGTTGCCGCACTTTGGTGACATGCGACTCACCGACATGCTCTTCATGTCGTACGCCGAGCGAGCGGCGCATATCGTGTGGCCGTTTGCCGCGTGTGATTTGTGGACCTTCGAGGAGTTCGTCAGACTCATCGAAGATGCATACGGGTCGCAGTGGCGCGACCCAGCAATTACGCCGCTGCGTGAGCTCGAGAAAGATCTTCATGTGCTCGAGCTCTTCCACGGTCCCACGCTCGCGTTTAAGGACTGCGCTCTGCAGGGTCTCGGTCGACTCGTTTCGCACGGCCTCAATCGTCGTGGCAAGAAGATCGCGATGCTCACGGCGACGTCTGGTGATACGGGTTCCGCCACCATGGCGGCGTTCGCCAATCTCGACAACGTCGACGCGTTCGTGATGTTCCCGAAAGGGAGGGTCAGCGAGTTTCAGCGGCGCCAGATGACGACGATGACAGCGCCAAACGTTCACGCGATTGAGATTCTCGGCACGTTCGACGACTGCCAAGACATCGCAAAGGCGCTGCAGCTGCCGTCGGCCAACTCGATCAACTTCTTCCGGCCGGCGCTCCAGATTGCCTACTACTTCGAGGCGGTGCTGCAGGTCATGAAGCGGACCGGGGCAGCGCGGGTGAATGTCGCGGTGCCTTCCGGCAACTTCGGCAACATGTACGCGGCGATTTGTGCAAAGTTGGAGGGGCTTCCCATCGACCTCCTCATCGCCGGCACCAACAAGAATCGCATGGTCGCCAACTTCATTAGGCACGGCGTATTCGAGTCCGGCGTGGTCGAGGGGACATGGAGTCCTTCGATGGACATCCAGGTCGCGAGCAACCTTGAGCGACTCGCTTTTGACCTCGTCGGGAGAGACTCGGCACTCATTCGCATGCACTACGCAGGAACAAGCTTCATCGTTGACCGCGAGCGGATGCGTTCGCTCGGCCTCCGCGCCGACTGGACTGACGAGGAAGGGTGCCTGCGTACGATCAGGGCGATCAATCGCGAGTACGGTTACGTGATCGATCCGCACACGGCGCACGCCATGTCAGCAGCGCTTCGCCTCCGTGGTGAGAACACGAGCCCGACCGTCGTGCTCGCAACAGCGGCTCCGGTGAAGTTCGGTGAGGCTATGAAGGCAGCGCTCGGCGTGGCGCCCGCGTTGCCGGCGGAGTTTGCCGACATCTACGAGCGCACAGAGCGCGTCGAGACGCTCGACAAAGATTCGGAATCGGTGCGGGAATACATCAACAAGAAGCTCCACGAGCTGAACCGAGGGTTTTCGGTCTAGCAATAGAAAAGGGCGCCGTCGGTCATGAGGACTGACGGCGCCCGCTCTTTTTAAATAATTATGCGACGTGGTGCGTAGAGTGGTGGCGCTTTTTGGTGCGCGAGAGTGCGATGCCTGCGGTCACGAGTGCCGCGGCAGAGAGTACGAAGCTTGCGAGCTCGCTGGCACGGAGTGGCACGTTCGCGGCTCCGCGGATATCGGTGGTTTCGATGGTTGCTGCTGTCTCTTGAACGCACCGCTTATCGTGAGCAAGTGCCACAAGGGGGAGAAGGCTGATAACAAGCGTGACGAGGATGACTCGGATGCTGAGGTGTGCGTAGTTCATACGGGCACTATACCCCGTGAGATAACGAACACAACGTTCTTGAGGTATCCAGATGTTTTATCTCATGGGGTATACCGCTCCTGCGGCGGATATCCACAGGTCATTTTATATACGGTGAACCATGGTTCACTTATACTGTGCACATGGCCGAATACGATACCTACAAGAAGAAAATCCTCGCTTTCTACACGAAGTACAAGCGCATGCCGCTCTACAAAGAGATTATGGTGCTCACAGGCTTCCGCTCGAAAAACGCTGTCTTCAAGCTCATCGGCAAGCTCGTGGAAGACGGTGTCGTCGGGAAGGATCGTGCCGGACATCTCGTGCCGAAGAATCTCTACGAGGGCGTGCCACTCCTCGGGCTCGTCGAAGCGGGCTTCCCATCGGCCGCTGAAGAAGAGCTGCTCGACGTCATGAGTCTTGATGAGTTTCTGATTCCCAACAAAGAATCGACCTACATCCTGAAGGTCAAAGGCGATTCAATGATTGAGGCGGGAATCAATCCGGGGGATATGGTCATCGTCGAGCGCAAGCAATCGTACAAGCCGGGCCAGATAGTGATTGCTTCCATAGACAACGAATTCACGATGAAGTACCTCCGCAAAAAAGGGGAGCGCCACTACCTCGAGCCCGCCAACAAAAATTACGAGCCGATTTATCCGACGGGCGATTTCCGCATCGAAGCAGTCGTCGTCGCAGTCGTCCGCAAATATTGAGTATGAAAAGAATTGACACATGGTTGCACATCCAGAGGTACGTCGCCGAAGCGGGGAACATCTCTTTCGCGAAGGTCCCGAGAGAGGTAGAGATTCTCGCTCGGGCATCACACACGGAATCCAAAGGTCGCACGTTTATTCATCACCACAAAACGATATGAAAAAGTTGACCAGAGCTATTTTGCGAGCCGCCTTCGC
>CAYGFN010000043.1:0-1645 GCA_964349145.1 uncultured Candidatus Saccharibacteria bacterium | reverse complement strand
GCGTGGGGATCACCGAGGAGCTTTCCCCACGCCATCCTGCATATCGATGGCGATTCCTTCTTCGCTTCGTGTGAGGTCGCCAAGGATCCGAGTCTGCGCGGGAAGCCCGTGATCACGGGCAAGGAGCGCGGCATCGTTTCTTCGATGACGTACGAAGCGAAGCGCCTTGGCATTACGCGTGCTATGCCGGTACACGAGATTCGAAAGAAATTTCCTAGCGTTGTTATTTTGCCGTCCGATTATGAGACGTACAGCCTTTTTTCCAATCGCATGTATGCCATCGTGCGCAGGTACACGCCCGCCGTCGAAGAGTATTCTATTGACGAGTGTTTTGCGGACCTCACGGGATTGCGGCGAAGCCTCCGGATGTCGTATATCGAAATGGCAGAGGCCATCAAGCGCGATTTGGAGGCGGAACTTGGCATGACCTTCTCGATGGGACTTTCGGCGACGAAGGTCTTGGCGAAAATCGGCTCGAAATGGAATAAACCGTCGGGGCTGGTGCCCATCCCGCTCTCGGGCGCGCGAGCCTTTCTCGAAAAGACGCGCACGATAGACGTGTGGGGAATCGGACCGAACACTGCCGCGTATCTCGAGAAGTTTGGCATTCGGTCTGCGCTTGATTTCGCTCTGCGAGACGAAGCGTGGGTGAGCGCACGGGTGGCGAAGCCTATTCTAGAGATATGGCACGAGCTGAATGGCACGCGCGTCTATGAGGTCGTCATAGCAGGGAGAGAAAGCTACCAATCAATTTCAAAGACCAAGACCTTCACGCCATCTTCGAAAAATCGCGACGTGATTTTTGCGCAGCTCTCGAAAAATATCGAGAACGCGTGCATCAAAGCGCGCCGATGGAATCTTGCGAGTGCGCGCATCGTATTCTTCCTAAAAACACAGGACTTCAAATATCATTCGTGCGAAGTGCGGCTCTCGCACGCGACTTCGGTACCCGAAGACATACTCACTGCCATCGCGCAGTATTTCCCGGGGGTCTGGCAATCGCGCGCACTCTATCGTGCGACAGGCATCACGCTCCTCAATCTGCAGCCACATGATTCAGTGCAGCTGGATCTTTTCGGCAAAGCAGTAAAGACCGAAGGCCTGAAGCAAGTGTATGAGAGCGTGGATGAAATGTGCGAGAAGTACGGTAAGCACACCATTTTCCTCGCTTCGAGCTTCCGCGCGATGAGGCGCTCCGCGCACGAGAGTGAGCGGGGAGACACTCCGACGCGCACGAACAATCTTTTTCGCGGCGAAACCGTGCGACAGCGGCTCGGTATCCCGATGCTTGGCGAGGTGAGCTGAGGAAATGCGCCGTGCTATCGTATAGATATGCAAAAGCCCCTTCTCGCGCTTCTCGCTATCATCGCGCTTGTTGTCGGAGCCTACCTCCTCTTGGCGGGTCGCGCCGATGCGCCCATTGCAGAAGAAATTCTGAAGCCACTTACGCTAGCGGTCTCGACCACCACCATAGCCGAGAAGACGAGCGACTATGAGATTGATGCGCGATATCCGCAATTTGGCGCACCCGCGGTGGATACGAAAATACGCACGCTCGTTGAAGGTGACATTGCAGAGCTGAAAGGCGATGCAGAAGGGCGGGCGCTAGACGCGCCGGACATGCCCCCCTACCAATACGATGCTT
>CAYGFN010000042.1:0-5665 GCA_964349145.1 uncultured Candidatus Saccharibacteria bacterium | reverse complement strand
GTGCTTCACTCACGACTTTCTTGAGCGATCCTCCCGTGGTGACCAGGTCTTCGACAATGAGCGTCTTTTTGCCTTTGATGAGATCGTCGTACCCTCGCTTGATGACGAAGCCTTCGCCATCCTTATCGGCGTAGACGCCGTACACATCCCGGCCTTCGATCTCCGTGAGGTGGTGCGCGACCCACTGCGAGAGAATGATGCCGCCGGTCGCGGGGCCGACCACCGCTTCGATGCCTTTGCCGGCAAATTTCTCCGCGATACCACGGCACAGGCGTGAGATCTCCTTGGTGTAGGGATACATGGCGTTCTTATTTACATACGTATCGGCATGGAGGCCGGAGACGAAGACGAAATGTCCGGAGCGGAATGCGCCGACGTTCTGCAAGACTTCGAGCACCTGGTCCTCGTTCATATCGCAAGATTATAGCGCAGCGCGAATGGCTGCATCGTGCTCCTGTGCTTTCGCGCGTGCCGCATCTGCAAAGTCCGCGCCACTTGAAGCGTACTGAATGCCGCGTGAGACGGCGATGAGCATGCCGCGACCGCGGCTGTCTTTGCCACATTGCACGGTCTTCTCGAGATCCCCACCCTGCGCTCCGATACCGGGGATGAGAAACGGCAGATCATCCGCGACTTCGCGGATCTTTTTCATTTCCTCGGGATAGGTCGCACCGACGACGAGTGCGCAATTGCCATTGCCATTCCATTCGCTCGCGACGGATCGCGCGACACGCATGTAGAGCGGCTCGCCATTTGCCTCCAGATCCTGGAATTCGCGCGCCGTCGCATTCGAGGTGCGACATAGCACGATCACTCCTCTATCAGCCCTATCGAGAAATGGCTGTATCGCATCGCGGCCCTGATACGGCTGCACCGTGATGGCGTCGGCATTGAGATTATCGAATGCCGCCCTCGCGTAGCCCTCACTCGAATTGCCGAGGTCGCCGCGCTTCGCGTCGAGGATGACGGGCACCTCCGGGGCCACCATATTGATGTACGCGATCGTCTCCTGGAGCGCCGCCCAGCCGAGCTGGCCATGTGCTTCGTAGAAAGCGCTGTTGGGCTTGTAGGAGCCTGCGATGTCTTTGGTGGCTTCGATAATCGCACGATTGAAATTCACGATGCTTTCGCGCACGCCGGCCTGCCGTGCGCTCTCCGGAATCTTTTCAAGATCGGTATCAAGCCCTACACACAAAAAACGCCCTGCATCCCACTGGGCGTCCAACATACTCCGGAAACTCTGCTTCATCGCCGACATTGTATCCCGTCCTTTCAAAAAAGAGAAAGTGCCGGATTGCTTACCCGTTCCTCGCTTTGAGCCCCCTACTTCTGATCCTCTCGATGACAAGAACGATGAGGGTTGTGATGAGCGCGCCGACGGCCGCACAGGCCATGTCCTTCTGGGTGTCCCAGAAGTCCCCTTGCGAGCCGAGGAAGCTCACAGCCCGCTCGGCGTCGAGCGTGCGCGCGGTGATCCACTCAAATATTTCATACAGCGCCGAGACAGCCAGCACGCATTCGATCGAGAGGTAGTGAGCCCATGCTCCGCGCTCTTTCAGCACACGGCTAAACATCTCGAAGAAGGGGTACGCGAAGAGGAGCCCGAATGCGAAGTGCACGATGCGGTCAAACATATTGCGCGAAGCGCCGACTATCTCCGCGACCGTGTCGCCGAGCGGCACGTACGCATACGTCCAGTGCGATCCGGCGATATGCAGGATCATAAAGAGCGTGATGCAAGTCCACGAGAGATTCGAGATGCGAAAAAGCCGCCCGAGTAAGATCCCGAGCGGGACGAAGATAAAGACCACGATGTTCTCCAAGAACCACCCGAGCCTGTCCGGCGGGCTGATCGCAGCGAGGAGCCACACGAGGAGGCCGCTCGCGAGCAGCAACAGGTGGTAGAGCGAGATCCGTCGCATAGTGGCGTTAGTGCAGTGTCGTCGAAAGTGTTGAAGAACTGATGAAGCTAGGCTCTGCGATCGCTCCACCGAGCTTTTACAAAGGCGAGCGAAAGTGTCGAGAGCAGGTACCCAAGCACAGGTACTGCGCCAGCAAAGTAGAAATTGGTTACGCCGATGAGGTACAAAAAAGTGCACGCAGTAATGTACGTGATCAGCGAAATGGAGAGCTTGCGCGTCCAGCTCTGCTCCCACGCTTTGTCTGACTCAACTCGGAAATTACGCTCTTTGATATCGAGCACTTCCCTTTCTAAGTCCATATTGACCCCACGGGGAATCGAACCCCGATTAACGGCTTGAAAAGCCGGCGTCCTAACCGTTAGACGATGGGGCCGTCTAAAGACAGAGGCATCATATCAAAGTGGAGAAGGATTATGAAGTGTGTTATTTTGAGCCTCGGTCAGATCGTTGGGCCTTTTTCATTTGGAGAAGGTCTGTGGCGGTCGCTTTCTGCGATCCGCTCATTCGGACAAACCGCTGGTTTGTCCGTCATAACGGCGCCGCTAGGCGCCGTACGGAGAGGTGGCTGAGTGGTCGAAGGCACCGGTTTCGAAAACCGGCATGTTCGAAAGGGCATCGAGGGTTCGAATCCCTCCCTCTCCGCAATGACTAAAAACACGCGCCGTTTAGGCGCTGTTTTTATTCATCATTGCGAGTAGGGAGAGGGATTCGAAAGTGAGTGCTGGGGCCCCGCGAGCGCGCGGGGATGCGCGAACAGGGCCGAGAGGAGTTTTGAGTCGACGGAATCAAAACGAGCTCTTGGCCGCATCCCTCCCTCTCCGCATTGACAACTAAGTATCGGCGTGTCCTTGTTGCCTGTGGTAACAGGACGACCCGAGTGCATATCAAAAAACACCTTATCAGGGTGTTTTTTGATATCACGTTTGATTACTGGTCTGTTATTTTTTGTGCCCGCCTCAGCCATTTTTCCAGTTTCGGCATATCGTGATGACGGAAGTGATAGAACACTGACGGCGTGAAAATGAGCGACACAATGGTCGAACTTATCAAGCCGCCAAAGATGACGACCGCGAGTGGATGTAGTAACTCTTTCCCCGGTTCATCTCCGCCTATAAGAAGCGGTACAAGCGCCACCGCAGTCACTAAGGAGGTCATGAGGACTGGTACGACGCGATCGAGGGTAGCTTTCAACACCACTTCCTTAGAGATACCATTACCTTTTTCTTTGCCAACTAAATCCAGAGTATGACTGATGAGAATAATGCCATTTCTCGAAACGATCCCTGCAAGAGATATAAAGCCAACTAAGTGAGCAAGGTTTATCTCTCCGCCGGTAAGCCACACAGCAACCATACCGCCGAATATCGCTGACGGAATATTCAACATTATCTGCAATGCGATGGGAATTGATTTGAATGTTTGGTACAGCACCCACAAAATCAGAATGAGTCCTACTGCGAACAATATACCGAGGCGTTGACTATTTTCTTTTTGGCTTTTATAGGTACCTTCGTACGAGATGGATTGTCCTGACGGCAGTTTTTCCATATCCATCGTTTGTTTAACTGCTTCTACTGCCCCCACAATATTTCCGCCATCGTAGTTTGCACTCACGACCAGGACGCGCTTACCGCCCTCATGACTGAACTTGTTACGCCCCGCATCGAGACGCAATTCTGCGGCATTACCGAGAGCCTCCACGTTTTCAAACGGAAGTGAGATATCTCGTATGCCGTCACTATTGCCGCGCCACGAAGGGTCATACCGCAAGACAACAGCGGTCCGCGCCGGTCCTTCCTGCACTTGGCCTATACGCACGCCGAGCAAGCCCTCTTCGAGCTCTTCAGCAACTTGTCCACTTGAGAGCCCATAATTGGCAAGTTGATTGCGGTCAGGATAAATGCGTAGCTCAGGAAGCAATACTTCTTTTTGAACCTGAGGATTTTTAACACCCTCTTGCTTAGCCAGTTCTGTGCGAATTCTCTCTGCTGTTTGTTTAAGTCCTACAAGATCATCGCCGTATACCTTAATGACAATAGGTGCTCGTATGCCGGAGAGCAGTTCCTCGACACGATGCGTTATTGGCTGCCCGATAGAGAAGTCTGCCGCTGGGAATCGTTCAACGACTTTCTGTATTTCTGCAAAAAGTCGTTCGCGCTCACCCTCAAGTCCTTGCTCGAAAGTAACCTGGATCTCGCTCGTGTTTGCGCCGCTGTCGTGAGGATCCGCTCCGGCTCGGCCGGTAATATGTCCAACACGAACTACCCCTTCAATTTTTCCTATTTCTTTTTCCACTCGAGAGGCAAAGGCATTTGAGGTACCGAGATCCGTTCCTACGGGAAGAATCACAGAAATAGTGGCCGACCCTTCGTTGAAGGGCGGGATACCCTCCTTGCCCGCTAAAATGTACATTCCCGCGGTGATGATAATGCCAACTACTGTGGCGATCATCAAAGGTCGTACATGTTCAATACCCCACATGATGGCAGGGGCCATCTTAGTTTTCACGAAGCGCACAAATCTCGTATCACTCTCATGTCCCGTAAGATACTTGGGCGAGAGAAGTAGTGCGCACAAAACTGGGATTATGGTGACTGATACTACGAGCGATGACAATAGTGCTATGAGGTAGGCGCTTCCAAGCGACGCAAGGAGTCTTCCTTCTACCCCAGGGATAAAGAACACTGGCAAGAAGACAATCATGACGAGAACGGTCGCAATGACTATTGAATTCAATACTTCTCGGGTGCCTTCAAAAACCACTGTATGTATTGGCTCTGATGAGCCAGACGCTTTCCATTCTCGTAACCTCCTGAACACGTTTTCGACACCCACAATGGCATTGTCCACCAGCTCGCCCACAGCAACCGCAATGCCACCCAAGGTCATCACGTTCACTGAAAATCCGAGGAGTTTAAATACGATTGCGGTTACTATAATACTGAGTGGAATGGATATCAGTGTGATAAACGTGACCCTCCGGTGCATGAGGAAGAGCACAAGAATGATTGCGACAACCACAATACCCTCAAGGAGAGCCCGGTATACGTTGTTGAGACCAGCATCAATAAACCACTCTTGTCGGAAAAGATCGTTCTTGAGCGTGACGCCAGTTGGAAGTGATTGACGAATGCTTTCAAGTGCCTCATCAACAGCTGCAGTAACAGCCAAAGTTTCTGCCTCCGGTTGCTTGGCGATACGCAGAATGACTCCGGGCTTTCCGTCTATCGTGGCCCCACCCCGCACTGGGCTTACGCCCGCAACAACAGTACCTATGTCAGCAAGCCGTATGCCGCGGCCATTCCAAGTGGTAATTCCTACCTCCTCTATTTCAGTAATGTTTTGTGGCGTAACAAGAATGCGCAGCGGATATTCTTTTCCGCCCTGCACCAAGAGTCCGCCACTTTTGTTAGCAAGTACTGACGATAGTTTTTCTTCTACGTCGGCAATGGTAAGGCCGTAACGCCTCATTGCTTCTGGATTTAGGTTGACCTGCCATTCTTTCACATCACCTCCCAGCACAATAATGTCGCTTACACCAGGGATCCGCAGGAGGGCTGGGCGAACAGTCCAGTCTGCAAGCGTGCGCAACTCTTTACCATCAAGAGTGGCTTCTTCAGAAGTGAGCCCGACCCACATTATTTCTCCCATGATGGAACTCACTGGGCCGAGTACCGGTCGAACACTCTCAGGAAGATCGAGACGCGAAATTCGCTCCTGAATAATTTGTCTGTTGCGATAAA
>CAYGFN010000041.1:0-6493 GCA_964349145.1 uncultured Candidatus Saccharibacteria bacterium | reverse complement strand
GGCGTCGATCTTGCTGCACCGGTAGGCACGCCGGTCATGGCTTCTGCTGAGGGCGATGTCATCGTCGCAAAAGCAGGCGGCTACAACGGCGGATACGGCAGCTATGTGGTCATTCAACATGACAACGGTTCACAGACGCTCTACGCGCACATGTCGCGCGTCTCCACGTACGCAGGTGAGCATGTCCCGGCGGGATCTGTCATCGGCTATGTGGGATCGACCGGCAAATCGACGGGCGCACACCTCCACTTCGAAATTCGTAACGGCATCAGGAATCCGTTCTAGGTATTTCGTGTATGCGGCTGCGCCATGTACATTATGGCGATGGAGCTCATTTTCATTCGTCACGGCCAGACCGATTTCAATAAGAATAAAATTCCGCAGGGCCAAGAAATAGATGTCGGCCTCAATGAAGAAGGCATCCGGCAAGTCGAAGCGGCAGCAGCAAATGTACCGGAGCATGTTGATGTGTTTTTCTCGTCGCCTCTCAAGCGCGCATTTCAGAGCGCAGAGATCATCAATGCCAAATTCAAAATGCCCATCCAGATTCACGACGGAATCAAAGAATTCAGCTACGGCTCGCTCGCGGGGAAGCCGTGGCCGCAAATTGAGGAAGAAACCGGAGGTCGCGCGACTCGCGCAGCGGATCAGAGTCTTGCATTCGACTATCGCGCATACGGAGGTGAATCGATCGATGATCTGAAGAAGCGAGTCCTGGCTTTCGTCGAGGAGATGAAGGCGACGTATCCGGACAAAACAGTACTCGTGGCCGCGCACGGTGGAGTGATAGGTGCTATGCACCTGCTCTTCCCGCAAGCTGAACAGGCAGAAGTCGTGAATGCGGGGGTTCACCGATTCCAATTCTGAGCGCCCGGCCTCAATCCGTCCCCGATTTTGCACCCGGGACCTTTGTTGTTAGACTGAGGCAGTCATGGCAATTAAGGTAGACGTCATCGTCGATCTCCAATATGGAGATTGCGGCAAAGGCAAAGTCGCCCACTACCTCTCCCACACAAAAAAATACACCCACGTCCTCCGCTACAACGGCGGATGCAACGCGGGCCACACCATCTTTCATAAGGGTAAGAAATTCGTCACACACCAAATTCCCGCCGGTGTGTTCTTTGGTGTGCGCTCTGTCATCGGCTCGGGCTGCGTTGTCTCCCCCAAGAAATTCTTTGAAGAAGTCGCGATGCTCGAGAAGGGTGGCGTGAAAACCAAGGGTAAAATATTCGTTGCAGAGAATGCGAACGTGATTACGGCAGCGAATGTCGCGGAAGATAAGATAAAGGGCGGCAAGATTGGCACGACGGGGCAAGGCAACGGGCCGGCCTATCGCGAGAAGTACGGCCGCACCGGCACACTCGCAAAGCACGAAGCAAAATTGAAGCCATATCTCACAGATCTCTACAAGGAATGGTATGAAAGCAAAGGTGATGTGACGGTGCTCGCGGAAGGCGCGCAGGGTTTCGGGCTCGATATCGACTGGGGCGATTACCCTTTTGTCACTTCCTCTCACTGCACGACTGCAGGCGCACTCCTCAACGGCCTGCCCGCGAGCGCGGTACGCGATGTGTGGGGCGTCGCCAAGATCTACGAGACGTACGTGGGCTCCAAGAAATTCCAGCCAAAAGGGGCGGTCTTCGACAAGATCGGTGACATCGGCGAAGAATTCGGTGCGACCACCGGCCGCCGCCGCCAGACCAATTGGCTCAATATGCAGACAATGGAGCGCGCCATCCGCATGAACGGCGTGACGCACATCGTCCTCAGCAAAGTCGACGTACTACGTGATGTCGGCGCATGGGCTGTCATTGATAAGAACAAGGTAATCAGTTTCAAATCAGAAAAGGCGATGAAAGATTTCATCGTGAAGCGCCTCGCCCCTCTCGGCCTCAAGAAGAACAGAATCTTTTTCTCCGAACACAAAGACCGCATCTAGTTTTTTTGCGGGACCATTCTCAGGATACCTGTCCCGCAATAGGCCTCAGGCAGGAGGGGTTTGTCGGCCGTTTACGATAAAATCAGCCCGCTCATACAGCTCGTCGTAGGTCATTATTTCGACGCTCCTGTTGTTTCTGCGGAATCGTTCGAATGTGTCTCGCTTAACGATGACATCCTTTTGCATCGAATCGGAAGGTATCTCGCGCTGTTTGTTTCCAACGATGTATATGGTCTTCGGGTCGACAGTGCGGATTTTCTCCTGGCTGAGAATTTCCCCGTCTTTAACGAGGTCCTTCCCTTTGCTTTCTTTATCCCAGTGCGACTTCTGAGCAAGGCACTGACTAAAGCCCTCGATAAATGGTTGTGTGAAAGACCATGTCCCCGCACGCGCATCGGACGTTTTCTCGGCCGTGAAGATGTCGGTGTTCGGGGTTTTCAACTCCACGAGCACTGTGTAGTCAGATAATCCCATCAAGTCCGCCTTCGGGTTATCGCGATTAGCGGTATCGGGGTTTCCCACCGAGACCTCGTCTGTGAAGTCCGCAATGAAACGTATGTCCAGATTCACGCCCAGTAACCAATCATTGCTCTTCAAGAAGTGATGCCACACTGCTTCTTCGCCCGCGCCTTTAATGTCGGCTTTATTATTTTCCTTATACTCGGCGAAGTATTTCGGGTCATCGAGCAGTTGCCGGAACTCCGCAAGGGTTGCCTTCCTCTTTGCGTGGAGCGCAGTACCGACAAGATCTTCAATTTTTACGCCTGACCGTTGCGCGTAACTCACCAGTTCCTTGATGCGGTCAGCCTCCGCCAAGTCCTTCAGGTGGAGTACGACTTCGTCTGCGCCAACCACTTTGTATTTGCTTTTGAATTCACCAAGGTCTACCAACTCCTTGAAACTGGATAGGAATCCAATCATTTTCCAGAACTCGTTCACTCCTTCTCCGGAGCCGTCGAACGCGATGCGTACCTTTTCGGCATTCTGCGAATCCTTCGCCTCTCCTGTGGACGGTCGTATCTTGCTGAACGTGAGACGCGGGATATACAGTCCGTTCTGGCTCGACGGAAAAAAGACCACCTCGCAAATGGTCTGTGTGTCTTTCTTCTGCGAGAGGATAAAGCCGGAGTAGTTCTCCTTACCGTCCGTAATGTAGCAGTGCCCTAGCACACTCTTCTTTATTTCTATCTCAGAGATATCCCGTGTAGTCAGGTCAAACAGCTTGTATTCGGGCTTATCGTCGTGGAGGATGAGGGCGTTCATGCCGCGCGATTATACGCTCCTCGGTCCCGATGCTCAACTCGTTATCTCTCGTTTCTTGCGAGGGTTGTTTTCACTGGTGAACCCCTGGTCGCGCATATTGTTTATTTTTTAGTCTAAATTTCGCGCTGGCGGTATTGGAGCGCTTCCAGCATGTGCGGCGGGTCGATATTTTTACTGCCCGCGAGGTCGGCAATGGTGCGGGCGAGCTTGATAGTGCGATGGTAGCCGCGTGCCGAGAGCTTCATCTGCTTGGCGGCAGAGACGAGCGTGTCCTCGGCGCTCTTCGTGAGATTGGCGATACTCTCTATTTCCTTCGGCCCCATGTCGGCGTTGGTGGTGATGCGCTTCAGCCCATCGAATCGCTCGCGTTGTTTTTCACGCGCAGAGCGGATGCGCTCGCGCGTCGCCTTCGTCTGCCCGGTATCTTTCTTCGATTTGATAGCGAGCGTTTCCAGCGGCATCTCCCCCACGTGCACCCACATGTCGATGCGATCCGCCACGGGACCGGAAATCTTGCGGCGGTATTTATCAATCGCATTCGGCATGCAGCGGCAATCTCTCGTACCATATTTGCCGCAGGGGCACGGATTGAGCGCGGCGATGAGCATAAAATTGGCGGGGAATGTCGCGGAGCCGCGTGCGCGGGAGACGGAGACCTGCGCGTCTTCGAGAGGTTCGCGCAGCGCATTCACCACATCGCGGTGAAATTCGGGGAATTCGTCGAGGAAAAGTACGCCGCGATGCGCGAGCGTGACTTCTCCGGGGCTCGGGATGCTCCCGCCTCCGATGAGCGAGGCATATGAAGATGTGTGATGCGGTGAGCGAAACGGTGGTCGCCGAATCGCGCCACGCGCAGCGCCCGTCAGAGAGTGAATGGCGGTGACCTCGATGACTTCTTCCTCCGAGAGATCCGGTAAGAGCGCATTGGCCGCTCGCGCAAGCATCGTTTTCCCGGTGCCTGGCGGACCGAAGAGCGCGATGTTGTGCCGACCGGCCGCCGCGATCTCGAGCCCGCGCTTGGCACTCTCCTGCCCGCGGATATCGTCGAGCGAAATACCGATGAGCGGCTTCTCCGCTTCGACTGATGCATCGGTCACGTGCGCGGTGAGATGAAATTCACTCTCCACGAGGTGTGCAATCAGGTCTGAGAGCGTGGAGACAGGATAAATCGTAATGCCGGAGACGAGTGCAGCCTCGTGAGCGTTTTCCATCGGTATGTACAGCTCGGTGAAGCCGCCCTCGCGAGCCGCAAGTGCGATGAGGAGGCTCCCGCGAATCGGCGAAATATGACCGTCGAGCGTGAGCTCCCCTGCGAAGAGCTTCCCTGCCGGCTCGAATGTGGCCTGCTCTGAAGCGAGGAGAAATGAGAGCGCAAACGGTACGTCAAATGCAGCGCCTTCCTTCTTCAATTCCGCGGGAGCGAGGGAGACGACAATCTTCTTGTTGCTCCGCTTCGGGGATTCGAATTCACAATTCTTGATTGCGGATGCCACGCGGTCTTTCGCTTCCTCGACCGCCTTGTCGGGAAGCCCCACGACCGCAAATGCATGCAGCCCGCGTGTGATGTCGCATTCCACTGCGACAATGTGCGCACTCGGGAGCGACGCCTGTGCGCCGAAGACGCGCGCGAAACCGGATTCAATCTCCTGCTTCGACATGTGGACATTGTAACAAGCGCCGCTCACATGAGCGGCGCTTGCGCGCACATATGTTCATTTTTTAAACAACCTCTTCTTCGTCTGCGTGCTCGATGCAGGTGCGTGCTGCAGGATTTGCTTTGAGGCGCTCGTATGGAATCGGCTCCGAGCACTCCTCGCAGAGGCCATAGACGCCTTCGTCCATTTTCTCGAGTGCTTCGGCGACGTCTATGTGTCGCTCTTCGAGCTCCGCCACGAGCGGTACATTGGTGACGAGCTCCTCGATTTGATCAGCAACGTCGTTCGGATCAGATTCTTGTCCCTCAAAGCCGGCGCTCGATCCCTCCCAGTCTCCGGCATCGTTTAATATGCGCCCGTGAGAAGAGAGTTCTTCCTCGAGGTCCGTCTTCTGGACCTCGAGCTGATCACGGAGCTCCTCCATTTCATGTTGTTGTAATTTTGTCATGGTCTCGAGTATACCCCGTGAGATAAGTCATTCAAAACCACGTACGGACTTCCGTTCGGGATATCTCATGGGGTATAGCAAATCGATATCGAATGCAAGTTTATTCTCTAGAGTCGTCGTGCTGCCTGCAAGCGACTCAGGATTTCTGTGAAACTGTAGGGACTCTCCGCGATGATGAGCATGGAGCGCGTGGGGAATGAGTAGTAAAACATGATTTGACCAGCGTCATCTTTGAGAGCCCGAGCATCGTAATTGCGCATGATTTCATCAGAGAAGGTGCGTTCCGCGATGAGGCCATTTGCATCGACCAGAAGAGGAGGAACCGGGGTGAAGAGAGGTGCAAGATCTGCATTCATTGTTTTCTCCCATGCAAGCATGGCCGCAAAGGCGTGGTCGTAGGACGTCACCGGCACCGTCATGACTGCCGCGTTCTTGTCCAGCGTGTGGGTACCGAGAAAGAATTCATCCGAGAGTGCGCGGAACAATTCCTCCGGAGCGGTCACACCGAGCGCGTGCATATATTCTGAGAACGTTGCAGGTCTCTCGGTTGATGCCGTGCTCGGCGTCGCGGGCTGGCCGACGAGCGGCACGATGCGCGTCATTGCGCCGAGTGTTGCGCCGCTCGCTTGACGTATGAGGCCCAGTGAATTCTTCAAGACCGCAGGAGACTGACCCTCAATGGGGAGTGCCTGCACCGCTTCGCTAAAGACAAGTGAATCATGGGGTTCTTCTATGGGCACGTTCGATGGTTGCGAAATAATATAGACACCGAAAAGCGCTGCGCCTCCGAGCGCGAAGAGAATGATTGCGAATGCCACCATCATGCCAATCGGATTTCCTCGTGCCGGCTCATCCGCAAGCGGTTCGGTGGGCTTTTTCTTTTGTTCGAGCACGACGGCGTGTACGAGCGACATTTTCTTTTGCTGCACCGCGCCTTCGAGGTCCTGCTTAAACGTGTGTACCGTGGAGAGACCGTCTTTTTGCTGCGGCATGGGAGGCTTCGTCGCTGCAGCAGCAATTTTGTCTTCCACATCGGCACCAAGCTTTGTTTTGAATTGTTTTTGCGGGGCCGGCGCATCACCGCGACGCTCAGGAAGCTTTGTCCCTGCAAGTATTTTCTGCATGTCCCCCTGAATACCCGTCTCGCTCTCTTGTGCGATGGGCGGCGTCGGTAGCGCCTGAGCG
>CAYGFN010000040.1:0-6808 GCA_964349145.1 uncultured Candidatus Saccharibacteria bacterium | reverse complement strand
CACTGGTTATCTCTGTTACGGGAGATCCCGGATTGCCACTCGCGCAGCAACCTCCCTGCCTACCGTCAGGCAGGCTCACTGGGCCCAATCCCGTACTTCGCCAGTTGGCGAACGCGGGACCCAGATCAATGGATGTAACTTCCCGCATTCTACCCGCATTCCAGGGCTTGTCAAATGGCTTAAAAAGAGAGCGGCGGTCCCCGGATAGATGGGACCGCCGCCTGCTGGCAGATTGAACGAGATGTGCTACTTGCCGCCGCCGTTCGCTTGGGTAAGCGAACACTGCGGATACGAGCCGAGCACGATCATGTGCTCGACGTAGGTCTCGAGACGCTTGAGAATGTTGTGACCGACCTGCGTGTCCGCATGCTCATCGAATTCGATGTAGAACGCGAACTTGTCGAAGCGACCGAGCGGGATCGAATGCTGCGACGAAATGTTGACGTTGTCGGCCACGATGGCGCCCATCGCATGGTAGAGCCTGCCCGGCTTGTGTTCGACGCGGAACAGCACGGCCGTCTTATCGCGGCCTGTCGGTTTTGGTCTCTCAGGTCCGAGGATGTGGAAGCGAGTAGCGTTGGTGTCACTGTCATGCATATTCCGCTGCACGATCTCCAGGCCGTACTCCTTGGCGGCGAACTCCGACGCGATGGCGAGGATATTCTGCTCGTGGCCGACCTCGGAGACCTTCTTCGCCGCTTCCGCTGTGCTTGCGGTCACTTCCCAGCACCGTCGAGGGATTTTCGACTCCTCGAGCTTCTTGAGGCACTGCTTCAGAGCTTCCTCGTGCGAGCACACAATCGGTTGCGTGCGAGACGTCGTCGGCCGACTCGGGTGCCCCATCAAGTGCTGCTTGATGTCGAGTTCAACCTCGCCGATGACCTGAATCGGCGTGTGCGTCTGGTGGAGCCAGTACCCGCCGAACGCTTGTTGCACGAGACCGCCCGTTGCAGTCTCGATCGGAGCGGCACCGCAGCACTGCACGTGCGCCGCGGAGATGAACACATCGGCATTGCGTTCGACGAAGCGAATGTCGAATTCACCGTATTGTTCACCGAGCCTTTGCGCCGCGATGGTGGCTGCTTGGTGACTGTGCGTGCCCTTGGGGCCGAGGGTAAGAAGACGCATCACTCTCCTCCATTCATGTCCAATATTGCAAGCGAAAAGAACATAAGCCTCACGGCTCAAAGAGCTACACGACCTGCCTGCCGGCAGGCAGGGCTCATGGTCGTTTCGCTCGCCGGGTCTCTGACCCGAGTCTGTGTCGAAACCTTCGGCAAAGACTCGGACCAACGAAAAGGCCCCTCTCCGAGGGGCCTTTTCTGTCGTTATCGGTGAAGAATTAGACAGTCGCCCCCGCTCGGTCGGTAAAGAAAAAAGCGAACGACTGTTTGAACTGCATGGAGAGACTGTACTCTCACCCACAGAGAGAGTCAAGGGAGATGTTGACCCCATGAGATAACAGGTCCGATAGTGTGATAAACCCGAAAGGATATACGAACCAACCTCATTTGACCTCAGGCGTTTTTATCTCACGGGGTTGACAGCTGAGATCGGAACAGTACTATGGAAATATGTCAGACAAGCGAGCAAGCATTAGCGTCCTTGGACTCCTCCTTACCACCTCTGGTGGAGGTTCTGCTTGTCTCTAGGTAACACTACATAGAAACAAGGAGGCCCTTCACCAGAAGGGCCTCCTGAGTTATGCGTATGCACCTCAGCGATCATTGACTCATAGATAGCGTTGCAAGGGAGAAAATAGCCATGACGCTTCCGCTCGTGAAGGGCAACGAACCCCTCCTCCCTGCGGGGAGAAATGAGCACGTCACCCCAACCTCTACGGAGCGTGACTGGGGCACGCTCAAAGAAGCTGATCCACCTACGATGGCGGCAGCCAACCCGTTCGACTGCAAGACATCGCCGCCGCTGACGGACTCGGAGATCCGCATGCTGCGCCGTATCGGCGGCAAGGCTGGTCGCAAGAAGCTGCGCGACCTCAAGCAGAGCTAGCGACCAATGCTCCCGCCGGTGCGTGGCACCGGCGGCGAGTGCCACCCGACATGGAGGAGAACATGACAGCACATCTTGCCGGTCATTACGATGACGAGCATCCTGAACGGGCGTACGCGTTCCTGAAGCCGTATGTCGATAGCTGCTACGGCCGCATCGGCGTTCGTGTCGCGATCGGAGATGACGGCGCTCGTCACGTCTCCTATCTTCTCTTGCGTCTCGTCTACTATCCGTATCTCGAGGAGAACCGCGGGAAGCCGGAATCTCAGCAGATCGACCAGAACTGCTGGGAAGTGGTGCGCGACTGCACCGACGAAGAAGTCGAGCATATCGCCGTCATTCGCTCGCTTTATGAACTCGAAGAGGAGCTGCCGGCCAAGGGCTTCGGCGTCTCCTCGTTCAAGCACCTCAAGCTCGGCTCGCGCAAGCGCGAGGCCGTGCAGGTACTTCTGGCAGCGTAGAAACAATCGACCGAAGGGGAATGCATGGCACGATCAAAACAGCGTCAGCTGCTGACTCCTGCGGTAGTCCGCAGCATCAACAGTCGAGTCGCGAGAATTGCACGTGCTCCGTGGCAGCCTGACGCCGCCGCATTGGAGAGGGCGAAGAAAAAGTGTGTGCACTTGAACCTTCTCACGGGCGGTGCATCCGTCGACCGATGGAAATTCTCGGACGAAGATTCCGTTTCTCATCTGCAAGCCTTTCGAGCCGCTGCTGATTAGCGCAGCGTATCTGATCTTTCTCAAACGGGCCGTCGACACTTCACTGTGTACGACGGCCTTTTGATTTGAAGAAGTACGGTATAGAGTATTTCGACGGGATGATTGTTCCCGCATGCACAAAAGGAAAAAAGACATGCCGTTGAATTGGAGATCGGCACGTCGCGTACCTACGTACGCGAGCCTCAGGCGCCGGGCAGCTGAGCGTCCGAAGTACACGAGTTCGCCACCGGTGAATCTCGAGCCGGCTGAGCGCGTCTCGACATTGTCGAGCCAGGACATGGACCTCCGTCCCGACCAGCGGCAGCGCGTCTACTACAGCGAGCAGCGTGCCACGATCGGCACGAGGCCGGCGCGGTATGGCTGGTAACGCCAGCACACAGGAGGCGAGTCGACTACTGTCCAGTCGACTCGCCGAAATCATTTAAATACAGTGTGGTATATACAGATATGCGAAAGATTTTGCTCGTGCAGTCGATGATTACGGAAGAGCGCATCGAGCGGCAGCGCACAAATTTTGCGCGGTCAGTCGAGGGGAGCGCGGATCTTAGTTTTATTTCTGCCGTCGATGAAAAGCTCTCGTGGACTACACCCGAAGTATTGCTCAAAGGATACGACGGCGTTATTTTTGGCGGCTCCTATGATTTTGATTTTCACGGCGGGCGTCACGAAAGCGATCCGGCGCGCATCATGTCGACGATTATCCTCGGGCGCTCGCGCAATATCGTGAGTTACGCGACAGACGCGGGCCTCCCGATTCTCGGCGTGTGTTTCGGCCACCAGATTATCGGAGAAATGCACGGTGGCATGGTCACCAATGATCGCGAGCAAAGCAAGATGGGCGCATACGAAGTATCGCTCACCGAGGAAGGGAAGCAGGACCCGCTTTTCAAAGATTTGCCCGAGACCTTTTATGCGCAATACGCGCACAAAGACAGCGTAACCAATCTCCCCGACGGGGCGACGCTGCTTGCGAGCAGTCCTGTCTGCAAATTTGCGGCGCTCCGTTATGGCGAGAAAATCTATACTATGCAATTTCACCCCGAGGTGGAGAAGTTCAAAATGGGTCCGCAGCATGAGTCGTCGGAGTCGGCGCAGCTGGTGCAAGAGTGGATTGCGCACGTTGTATGAACACTCCTCCAACCGTACACTTCACAGTGTGAGATTCAACTACAGCGCTCTCATCAGAGATACGACTCGTGACAAAAAAATAGTTGCGCTTGGGGTAGCGCTTGTGCTGCTCGTTGCGGGAGCTGCTTTGTACTTCGCAACGCCTAAGTCATGTTTCAACGATAACTACGTACAAAGCGGTGATTATGTGTACTGGAGCGACAGCCAGATAGACTACCAAGCCCGGCTAGAAGATTCTGGCCCAGACCAGTTGCACGACGCTGATCCACAGGTCTTTTGCGCAATCAATGCGACATACGCTAGAGATGACCGCGGCGTATTTTTCGGCGCACGTCGTATACCAGAAGCGGATCCAGCGTCATTTCGTGTCATAGCAGATTCATTCGCGAAAGATGCCCACGCCGTGTACTGGGGAGTAGAGATGCTACCGGGAGGGGAGCCGCGTACGTTTAAGTCACTGGGCGATTCGTACGGAAAGGATATTCGTGCCGTGTATTACCAGTCCCGGCAGCTCATTGGTGTTGACCCGCGCTCGTTTAAGGTGCTCGGCGAGGGGCGTGCGAAAGATACATACGGTACGTATGATCTCGGTATCCGCGAAGAAGACGGAAAAAACGCAGTCACTGATCAAGTAAATGCTGGTAAATTTTATATCGTAGTTGCGGGTGCTGTGTATTGGCAGGGTCAATACATGCCGGTAAATGATGTCGCTTCGTTTAAGCAACTCTCGTCCGTCTATGCAAAAGATGCAACGGCTGCGTACTTTCAAAACTCACGTCCTCTTGATGGGGCAGATCCTGCGACGTTTGAACCGATACAAACGAACATTGACGGGCTCTTTCTCGCCAAAGATGCGCGCAGTCTCTACCGAGACTACAAACAGCTCGAGGGTATGGATCCCGCGAGTGTGCAAATTTTAGATGGTGCATATATCAAGGATATCGATACGGTTTATTTCTACGATCAGCGCGTCGAGGGAGCAGACGCGCCGTCGTTTGCAGCGCTGGGCGACGGTTATGGTACTGATGCTCGCGGTCTTTGGAGCGGTTCAACATTTCTGAAAGCAGGTCCTCGAGGTTCGTTCAAATTGTTAGCCGCTGGCTATGCCACCGATGGAGTTGTTGTGTACGGCCACGGCAAGGAAATTGTAGGTTCGGATCCAGCCACTTTTAAAGTATTTACAACATCTCATTACACGCTTGATCGAAACGGTGTGTATTACGGTGGAAAACGCATCACCACATTTTCTTCCGGATTTCAACTCCTCGGAGAAGGTTACGGTGGCTACGCGAAGACAGCAACAGAAGTGTTCTATGACGGAGTAAAAATTATTGGCGTCAATGCAAAAACATTTCGCGCGATAGATGAAGAGCATGGTACCGATGGAATACATCAGTACTACCGAGGCGATAGTATCGCGAAGACGCAGTAGCTGTTTGCATTTCTCTTTTCCCATCTATTGACATACACTTGAATTAGGTGTATAAGCCAGGCTGGCTCAGAGAAGGATCTCGCAAATGCTTGAGAAGATTTTAGGGTATCTGCTGGTGTGCGCGATTTTCACGCTCCTCTTCTCCCGCGGGACAATCTGGCGCGCAGCGAAGAAGCGGTGGTCGGGCAGGATTGACAGCCCCCCGGAGCCGTCGGAGTCGCTCATGAAGCACGTGAGTTGGGCGGTCATTACCACTCTCTGGATGTTCGGCGCAGGCTGGGCGACCGAGGAATGGGGTGTGGTGGGGTTCCTTCTCACGCTGATCTCTGGATTCATCCTCGGCGTCCTGATGATCTACGTGTGGCCGTACATCCGCCATCAATACCGGCGGATACGCGGCCGGCCTCAACCGCCACCGGCCGAACGCTGAGCAGTCGCTGCCCCACAAGAACGAAAAAGGACCCCGCTCCTCTCGTTCTTGCGGGGCCCTTTCATTTCTGATCACGAGCGAACGGTCTTCGTTCAAAGGGTTGACCCCATGAGATAAAAGGTTGAGTTAGCAACATATCGGACTCGGTATCTTGATCGAAATTCAACGATAATCGGGTGCCCGTATCTCACGGGGTTGACTCATATTTCTAAGTGCGTATACTGTGCCGACCATCGCTCCTGATGGCTTTTTCTTTCCGGTTTTAGCGAATCAGAAAGACGCCCGAAAGTCACTCGACTGGAAGGCCTTATACCGGATAAGCCCGGAGGAGAATGGTTGAACTTTGAGGTTGAACTTTGACATAAGAATAGACAAAGCATTCTGCGTCGATCCTGTAGCGGGATTCGGCGTAGAAAAACAATCTATGTAATTCACAAGATTGGTACCAAATTTCGTAAAGAAATTTGGTGCGATCAGCGCTCGCTCGGAAATGAAAGTTTACTTTCATTTCGCTCGTTCGCTTGATCGTAAGTTTCGAATTTCCTTAAGCCGGAAGTTCGAATAAGCAATGCAACACACAAGCAAGCAAGAAAAAACAGAAAACAGGTGAAGGGCCTTAGGAGGGTCTGACATCTGAGTAACCAGGAAAGGGACTTAAGACTGTAAGTTAAAATATGCATTCTTTTGTTCCGTCCATCCTAAAAAAGAACTAAATCAAATTCGCAAGAGTTACTCATTCTCCGCCACGGATCCGTCCGTCGCATGAATGAGGATTCATTCTTTTGCTTAGAGTTTGATCCTAGCTCAGGGTGAATGCTGGCGGTATGGATAAGGCATGCAAGTCGAATGGGTTTAGACCCATGGCAGACGAGGTAGTAACGCGTAGGAACGTCCCCCGAAGTCGGGCATAACTCGGCGAAAGCCGAAATAATTCCCGATGGTCTCGCAAGAGTAAAGATTTATCGCTCCGGGAGCGGCCTGCGTAATATCAGCTAGTTGGTGAGGTAATGGCTCACCAAGGCTACGACGTTTAGGGGACCTGAGAGGGTGACCCCCACCGATGAGACTGAGACACGGCTCATACCC
>CAYGFN010000039.1:0-6916 GCA_964349145.1 uncultured Candidatus Saccharibacteria bacterium | reverse complement strand
GAAGTAAGTCCTCAACGTTGGATAGCCCCTGCTTTACAGCAGATGTTTGGGTAATTACATCAATGCAGTAGGTGTCATTTTCAACCATCTTTTGAAGACCCCGCACTTGGCCCTCAAGCAGTTTGAGGCGACGAACAACTTTTGCCTTATTCCTATCGTCCATGTATTTCATGTAAACTAGTATACCCCTAGGGGGTATAGAGTCAAACGTATGTACAGGCACTTAACTCGAATGCACCGAAGCAAGTAGTCTTTATAGGAGAGGGTGAGCGTTTTTCTGTGAGTACGAGATTCAAAAGCCGGACATCGTAATGTTGAGTGCTTACTGTTCGCGCACAGATCGAGCCTCGATTGCGAGTGCATCACCGCTTCCGGAGAGATGCCCCGATGCCGACACTATGCTGCCCATTTTGATATCACCAATAGTCTGTGTTTCGCCTTTGGAATTATAAAACTTTGTATTTGAATTCGTTTTGAGCGTCCATTGGACGGCCGTCGATTCCCATGTTGTCGCTACGCGAATGTTGTTGCTCGATATTGAGACGACCCGTGCGCCGCGCAGTAAGACCAGTCCATTGTTCGCAATGTGGACTTCAAGCATCGCTGGTTGCTCAGTAGATGTCGCCGAAGCGGCAGCACCTGCACCAAGAGCGCGCGTGGCATTCTCGGATAGCGCATTCGTTGAAGAACTGCGTGATGTCGCTGCTCCCACACCCTGGTACATGAATATCGAGGTCGCGGTAAGCATCACAGCAGATGCAAGCACCGCAAAGATGACTTTGCGAGAGAGCATGAGCACGTGAATCGGGTAGAGATACATAGAGTCGTTTTGTTTCTCGTAGTATCGCAAGCTCGTAGTGAGGTATGCACGAAGTATCGCGAAGGCGCCGGTAAGGTGACGCGCGTCGGAGTTACTCAGCTGACACTCTCAAACGTGTTTGTCACCTTCGGCACAACTTCTGCGGTTATCATGTGGAATTCGAACATGCTCGCGACAGCTCGCGTCATGTACAGCACCTCGTGGCCGTTCTCGTACTTCACTGCTGCGAGCGTTACGAGCACTGCAGGACTCGGCTACGCTCAGAGCGTGACACTGAACAACCTCCAGAGCAACACGCGATACTACTTCGTCGTAGAATCACTTGACGCTCAGGGCAATTTCAGCTGGTCCACCAACGGAGTTTCGTTCAAGACGAATTAGTCGTCTTGGTGAGCCTCGCTTTACACAGAAAGACCCGCCAAGGCGGGTCTTTCTGTGTACAGAGTGTAGTGATCTTCTATAGTCAGTCTTCGCGCAGCTCACTCAGCAGCTCGGGACATGCTGCGAGCCTTTGCGTCCATCGCCTCACGTGCGACTTCCGCAAACGTTCGCAAATGAACACTGGTAATGTCATCTTCTAGAATCGGCGATATCGGCTCCGCGCCGGAGCCTGCTCGGTGGTATTCATAATACTTGCCGCCGAAGAATATGCGCACAGAGTCAGGGGTGACGCTTTTATCCCCGATAGAAACGTCCGCTTTAATACGCACTTTCAGTCCGTCGCGTCGTGTCTCGAGTCCCATAGTGGACAATTTATGCGCGCAACTTCTTATAGAGCACAAATCCGATGAGCATTGCTGAGCCGCCGATTACCAGGTGCGGCGCATTGAGGACGAGGCGGGTCATCATGTCAGCGATCGGATCAGTATACGGGTGAAAAATATTGAGATTCAGGTACGCCTTCCCGAAAATCACGCCGACCACTCCATCAAGGAAGTACGCAGTACCGAACACGCGGAAGTAGAAAAGCGCGGCTCCTCTTGAATACCACGCAGCGCCCGCCGCCCAGATTGCGGATAGGACATGCAGAAGATTCGCCTCACTTTCAAGCTTGAAGAAGCCGAATATCAGACCGTTTTCTGCGTAAATAAACGGCATGTAGTTCATCGCCACGAGGACAGTGAACATCGCGACGTACGCCCATGCGAGCGTGCGTACAGTTATAAATCGAATAGCCATAGAGCCATCTTGTAATCAATAATGTGTACTACAATGGTAGCATGTTCAGGCCAAAGGCGCGGAAGCAACTGCGCTTATACGTGAGGAATCATTCCTCAAAGATTGTAGCAATCGTCTTTGCCCTACTCGCTCTCGTGCTGGGGAAGAAACTCTACGACTTCTCAGCCGCCCCTCGAGAAGAGCGGGAGTGCGACTTTGTCTATCCCTATTCGACCGACGAGACAACCATCCAGATTGCGTACTTCGACCTCGATAAGACGCGCATCGATATTCTCCAAAAGGGTGGCTCCATCAACGACGCCAGCTGCCTCAACAAAACAGATGTGTACGCTATCGTGAAGGTCACGAGCGCGGAGGATGTCCGTGCCGCACTCCAGTTTGCACGCGAACACGGTCTCAAGGTGACGCCTTCCGGCGAGCGACACAGCATGGGCGGGCAAAGTTTCTCGCGCGGCGGTTTGATTCTCGATATGCGCGGCATGAATGAGGTGACCGTCGATGCCGAACGACTCACCATGCACGTGGAGAGCGGCGCCTCGTGGAAACAGGTGCAGGCGGTGCTTGATGCAGAGGGGCTTGCGGTCAAGGCGATGCAATCAATCAATCTCTTCACCGTGGGCGGGACGCTAAGCGTGAACGCGCACGGTGTCGCACACGATCCGGGGCAAGTGGGTCCCACGGTCCGCTCGATGCGCGTAATGTTGGCTTCCGGCGAGATACGCACCATCACCCCCGCGAGCGACCCGGCACTCGTGAGCGCCGTCATCGGAGGTTACGGCCTCTCAGGTGTCATTCTCGATGTCGAATTCGATATTGTAAAGAATGAATCGTATGCGTGGGTGACAAAGTACATCGATTTCAAAGATTTTCCCGAGTACTATCGCAGCACGATTATCGGCAACGACAATGTCGGACTCTTTTACGCGCGTCTCTCAATCGCCCCCACTACTTACCTCACTGAGACGGCGATTCACCAGTACGAGACGCTCGATTTCGAGATCGCTCCCGAGCCGCTGAAGCCCGCATCAAAAGTATGGATCAAGCGACTTATCTTCAATCTTTCCAAGACGGGTGGCTTCGGACGCTGGATTCGGTGGACCGCAGAAAAATATTTGGAGCCGGGCGTCCACACGTGCATCACGCGCAACCAGGCGCTCGGGACCGGCCACGAGGAAGAGGTGTGTGTCGCGACGCGGAATCAAAAGATGAATCAATCGATGGAGTACCTCAAGACACGCGTCCGCGATACCAATATCCTGCATGAATATTTTGTTCCGCTCGAGAATTCCGTCTCATTTATCGAGGGGCTCAAGCGTGTCATGCGAGAGCACGATGTAAATCTTCTCAATGTCACACTCCGCATTGTGACGAAAGACACGCTGAGCGCACTTCCCTACGCCAAGGGGGATCGCATTGCGTTTGTACTCTATTTCAATCAGAAGCTCACCGCAGAGGATAGTGCAAAACTCGAGCGCGCGACGGTCGATCTCATCGACCTTGCGATTGACGAAGGAGGCACGTATTACCTACCGTATCAGCTCTATTATTCGGATGCGCAGCTCCGAGGAGCGTACCCCGAGGTAGATGCATTTTTCGGTCTCAAACGACACTTTGACCCTACCGAGCTCTTTTCAAACGCTTTTTACGAACGGTACGGCAAATAATTACTCGCGCGCACTCTGCACTGTTTGCGCCCGCGGAGGCTCATCTGTGACGAGCCCGTATGGTTTCTTCTCGAGCGCCCATTCTATGTCTGCTGCCTCATTTACGGGCCAGAGAAAAACAGGATGCCCCTTCGCAATGAGTGAATCAATCACGCTCTCGTCGACCGTATGATTCACGCTCACCGCATCAGGCCGAATGATTTTTCGAATAATCTTCCGTGTCCATTCTGCCTGCAGATACCACGGCAAAGAGACGCGGTCCTCCTCTTTCGTCGCAGCGATGCGCGCCGGATCCCATCCTGAATCCATAAATATGAATACGGTCCGGATACGGGAATCGATCTGCTTCAAGCGGTACAGCACGATGGGATTAAACGAGCTGACGTATACGCGCTCGTATGCATCGTACTTCTCAAGTATCTCGTGTACACGACTTTCGATGCCCGTGTCGGACGCAGACGCTACCTTCAATTCCACCATGAGGTACGCGCGCGGCGTGACTTCTCGCACAAAATCCTCAAGTGTCCTCATATACACGCCGGAGAAGCCCTCGCCAAATTTATCGGCCAAATCATACTGCTGCAGCGCATCGAGATCATGGGCGTCGACGCGACCTTCTCCGGTCGTGAAGCGCTCGAGCGAGACGTCGTGAAAAATGACAATCTTTCCGTCCCGCGACATTTGCGCGTCCACATCGACCCCGTCGAGTCCGCGCGCCATCGCCATGCGGGCGCCCTCTATGCTGTTGTCGGGAGCGTGGTTGCCGTAGCCCCGATGTGCGAAAAGTAGCGAACGATCACTTATTGAAATGAGGCCGCGATACCGTGGCTCGTAACATGCCGCGTAGACGAAAACGCCCGCGAGCGCAAGGACGATGCCTGCCACGAGATATTTCTTCGGTACTCTATGCCGCACATGCTGCTCCGCCATGTGGTGAAGTATACTTCTTCCATCAGCCATGAAATACGGTTTCCCTCCCAATCTGCGCGCCATCACCCTCCGTCGAGTTCTCATGATCATCGGCGGACTTATTGCTATCTGCCTTGCGGCGGCCATCATTACAGTGGTAGTCCGCGTGCCCTCCAACGAGCGCGACTGGTCGACCGATCAAGCTGTCTTGCCGTACGCCGAATTTGCTGGTGATGCTGTCACGATTCGGAATGTGCGCAATTTCTCCTACTCCTCTCGCGATGAGTACACACCTCACTATTACGACAAGACATACGATCTGAGTGCGATTCAGTCGGTCGATTACATCGTAGAGCCTCTCGCGAGCGTCGCGGTCGCTCACACATTTCTCAGCTTTGGATTCGAGAACGGCGATCAGGTCGCGATATCAATTGAGATACGCAAGGAAAAGGGCGAGGAGTTTTCACCGTTTCGAGCACTTCTCGATGAGTATGAGCTCATGTACGTCATCGTGGACGAGCGGGACACTATCCGGCTGCGCGCCATCCATCGTGACAATCCGGTATATCTCTACCCTGCGAATGTTCCTCGCGAGGCACTGCGTCCGCTCTTCGTCGATATGCTCATGCGAGCCAATCAGCTCAAAGACCGACCTGAGTTTTACAACACACTCACGAATACCTGCACGACCAACATTGCGGATCACATCAACAAACTCTCACCGAATCGCGTACCGTGGGATTTCCGAATCCTTCTGCCGCTGGATTCCGATGCATTTGCATACGAGCTCGGACTCATCGATACCTCGCTCCCCTTCGAGGAGATGCGACAAAAGCATCTTATAAACGATTTTGTGCGGCTGTATGAGACAGATCCGCGCTTTTCTGTGCGAATCCGCGAGGCTCAAAGAAAAGTACTCGCTCAATAGCGGCTCATGCCTGAGGCCTCGCCCCAGCGATACCACAGCGTCTTTCCCACACTATCGTCGGAATACTGGGCGTACTCGAGCGAATAGGTCTTGCCCGGCTCGTTCGTCCATACGGTTTCAAATAATTGCACCGCATCTCGAATCGCCGGCACCGTCAAATCTCCCGCCACATACGCATTGGTCTCGAGATTCAGATTGTCGAGGTTGCGCCGCGTGAGATTCGCCGAGCCAAGAATGAGCACGTGCTCGGAAGCCTGCTTGAAAATGAGCATTTTGCTATGGCATTGTTCGCCCTGCGTATTGCACCACCGAATCTCCGTATTGCCGCTGGTGTGCTCCGACAATTCGTGCGCTACCGGACGGTTCGGGATGCCGTTTTTCTCTCGACCGAAGGCATCTTTATTCGGATCAAGCAGCAGTCGGATTTTGACCCCCCGCTCATCGGCTTCTTTGAGTGCCCCGATAATCTCTCTGTCGGAGAGGTAAAACATGGCGATATCCAGCGCATCGCCTTTTCCCATGCGCTCCAAGACTCCGAGAATCTTCTCCTCAATTGCGTGCTCCGTGAGCAGCTGTATGCGCAAAGGCCCCGTGCGCCGTGCTGCAATCGACATGAGAATATCCGGCGGCCGCTGAAAAGCAGCTTTTGAAAACATCGCGACTGCCTCCTCGCTCGCGAGAATCTCACGCCAGAGCGCATCGTCGACGCGGATTGCCGTATTGCTGTGCGCGCTTGACCCATCGTGCGGATTCCACGAAGTGAGGAGGACGGAGAAGCCGCGCTCCGTGCCCGAGCGATAATCCGTCAGCGCCACCTTGCGATGATTCGCCTTGAAATTAAAGGAGTGCAGGTACGCAATCGGACTTACCTTTGGCTTGTGCGCGTCGAGAAGATTGGGCAGGAGGTGCAGATTCCCCGCCGGCAACCATCGAAAAAAGACACGCCATATTCCGCTGTAGAGCGGATTACTGTCTCGCATGGGCGGGAATGCGGTCGTAATGACCGAGATATTATGTGCGCGCAACTCTTCGAAATGTACCGGTGAATACCCGCCGTACAGAGAATTAATCGGATCAGTAATGACCTGGATGATGACGTCGGGATTCATCTTTTTCTTCTCAATGAGCGCATCCGTGAGCTCCCGCGCAAGCTGGCGATGCGATGTAGTGGCCGTGCCGAGAAAATCGCTGTAGAAGAAGAAATCGAGAAGCACATACTGCTCCGCGCCGTCGATCATGCGCAATAATTCATCGAATATCTGTTGTTCCGAGCGCCGTACTCCTTGCGCGTCTATAAAGGTCTTGTCGCTGAAGAAATGAATACTCGCTGCAGGAATCTCATGCATCGTCCCCGTCACGTCGAGCCCATCTGGCAGCGGCTTGTACGCACCATAGAGAGCGACGACCACGACGATG
>CAYGFN010000038.1:0-6962 GCA_964349145.1 uncultured Candidatus Saccharibacteria bacterium | reverse complement strand
TGTACCGTGACATTGTGAGCATTCGTACCCATGACCTGCGCGGCTTCCTCGCCGGTGTGGCCTTCGAAACTTGTCAGCAATAGCGCAGAGCGCTGCGAAATCGGGAGTTTCGCGATGCGGCTCAGGGCCTCTTTGACTGCGACGGCGTAGAATTGCGCGTCGCGCCCTGTACTCGCATGGTGGTCCTCAATCAGTACTGTCTGGCCACCTCGCTTTAGCTGCTTCTGCTGGCGCAGACCGTTATGGAAATGCCTCAACATGATCGAGGTAATCCACGGACGGAGCTTTCGGCCTAGAATGAATCCGTCCGCACCGGACAATGCATCCACAATCGCGTCTTGCACGAGATCCTCTGCGGCGTCTTCGTCGCGGGTGAGGTAGAGCGCATAGCGACGCAAGTGCGGCAGACAGCTGATTAGTTCATCGTCGCTAAAAGATCGCATCGACGCCTCCCCTGAGATATCAATGTATTCGAATCAAACACCCGATAGATGCGCGCGTCAATTGATAATGAGAAGAACCACTCACGCCCCGCGCATGAGTGGTTCAGTCGGGGTCGTCCGCTGCGCGGTACGGCTCCATCGCCTTGCGTGCGCGGCTTATGCGCGATTTGACGGTGCCTACGGCAACGCCCGTTTGCCGAGCAATGTGCACGTAGTCCGTGTCGCCAAATACAGAGAGAACAAGCGCTCTCCGCTGGCCCGGAGGAAACTCAGCAATTTTGCCAAGTACCTCTTGAAGCTGGATGCTGTGGAACTGCGCGCCGTCTGCTTCGGGCTCAATATAGGAATCGTCGATGCTGACGTGCTCGGCGCGACGACTGCGCCGACGATGCAGGTCAATGTGCGCGTTTTTCATGATTCTGGCTAGCCATGCAACCATGTTGGAGCCGAGCGTGAAAGTGTCGCGGCCCGCGAGCGCTTTGAGAAGCGTTTCCTGGAGGAGATCCTCTGCGTCGTCGGAATTTCTCGTTAGCTTAAGCGTGTAGATTTGCAGCGTTTTACGATGCTTGAGAAGTTCGCTGTTGAAAGAGCTCATTGCAGCCTCCCCAGCTATCAATGTTCCGCGTATCAAATACCCCAGCGCTGTACTTGTCAATTTGTGCACCCAGTATTTCATGCTGGGTGACTGCTCTCGGAAATGCGAAAGCAAGCTCTCCCATTACTCTCGTCTGTGCACCCAGTAGGATTCGAACCTACGACCGTCTCGTTAAGAGCGAGCTGCTCTACCAACTGAGCTATGGATGCGTACGACGATTGTACACAAAAAAAGCAGATTTGAAATACGTGTACCGGGGGCGGGACTCGAACCCACACGACTGTTTAGGTCTGGGGATTTTAAGTCCCCTATGTCTACCATTCCATCACCCCGGCGACTCGAATATAGTACGTCAAATCATGCTACATTACATCCGTTAGCTGTGATAGAAGGCCACATGGCGAAGTAGCAACGCGGCGGTCTGCAAAACCGCTATGGGTGGGTGCAACTCCCACTGTGGCCTCAATAAGAGATGAGCCCCGACACGCGGGGCTCATAGTCGCTCCTCCAGAATCCGGGGAGTAATGATCGTAAAGTTCCAAAGAATCAGCATGCCGCGCGCAAAGTCGTTGAGCGGGAATGTCTCGTGTAGGCAGGCTTCGCTACTCTTACCTGAATGACAGAGGAATACCGGGCAGTAGACGTTTGCGTATTTAATTGCCATCGAAATCGCGTGTGACGTATCCAGTACTCTCGGCTTGGCGGCTACCATGCGCAACACACGCCCGAGATGCGACACCGAGACCCACTCAGGTACGAAGCCGGTCTCCACAGGCGGCTTCCACTCGCTGTTCGTTTCCTCGAGCCAAGCGCAGGCAAAGTCGTGGCAGGCAATCGGGCGCTCGTGATAGACTGCGCATCCCGCGCCGACAGTGCAATGTCGGCACCATTCGTTTTCGTTCTTGAGTTTGCGCACCGAAGTTCTCACGCCGTGCGTGAAGCAGCATAGGCTGCACTCGCCGCAGGTGCGGTGTCGTTGCTTTTGAACCATTGGCTGGTCCTCCCGCCGCCAGTTCTATCATCAGCTTGGGGTAGGCGCAACGACTACGAGCGAGTGAGATCGTCGATGCGCTGGCGGTTTTTTTCGCCGTCGTCGATGACGAAATCAATCTGCGGAAGGCGCGGGAGCGCGGCATGCTTCTTGATGTACTCGCGAAAATCAGAGCGATTGCGCTTCGCGAAATTCAGCGCAGCCGCCTCAAATTTGATAGGCATCACCGTGAAGTAAATCTTCACGTTTTTGAGATCAGGGGAGACGTCGGCGCGCGTCACGGTGATGAGTGATTCGCGATTAGACTCGCGGGCGAAATAATCCGCCGCACGATGTGCCATCGTCTCTGCTACCTGCATTTGTCGTTTGCTTGCCATATCATTATTCGACACGCGTCATGAAGCACTCGAGCGTGTCGCCCTGTGCGATTTCGTACGGTGATTCTATCTGTGCGCCAAATTCTGAACCCTCCTCGACGCGCGAGACATTTTGCTTGTTGGACTGGATATTGTGGAACGTGCCGTTGGCAATAAAAACGCCGCGTCGCATCACGCGCACAGACGTATTCGTCGCCATGTAGCCCTCCGTCACTTTGCCGCCAATCACGTGCTCGGTCTTTCTGCTGGAGAACTGCTTCAAGACCTTTGCGCGGCCGACCACGTCTTCCACCGTGCGCTTCGGGCGTGCCGTCTGCAGAATCTCGGTCAAATCCTCGGTCAGCTTGTAGATGATGGCAAAGGTCTCCATGCGAATACCGTTTTGGCGGGCGAGCGAGTCTGCCATTGCATCGATACCCACGTTGAATCCGATGACGATTCCCGGGATCGTCCCCGCGAGAGCAGTTTTCACATCGCCTTCGGATATCGTGCCGATGCCTGATTGCACGATGTTGATACGAGAAAAGTCGTCGCCCAAGCGTGCCGTCTCCTGCAGGATCGCTTCGAGCGAGCCGGTTGTGTCAGCACGCACAATAATCGGCAGATAGAATTTCTCAGACTCACCCTCAGTGCGCACCGTATCGGCTTTTTTTGGTTGCGAGGCGACAAATTTTGCGCGCTCCTGCTCAGCGTCGCGCTTGTTGTATGAGCGAAACGCAGATCCCACTTCGGGCATTTCATCAAAGCCGATAAGCGAGACAGGTGTCGAGAACGTCGCCTCCTTAATCGATTTGCCCACATGATTTTCCATGATGCGCACTGGCGCAATCGCGCGTCCCGCAAGGACTGCCGCGCCACTTTTTAGTGTGCCGTTCTTGATGATGAGCGTCGCCGCGAGTCCGCGCTTCTGGTCGCGATGCGTCTCGATGACGAATCCCTCAGCCGGCGCCTCCGGATCTGCCTTGTAGTCTTGAATTTCTGCGACAAGCAAGATGAGATCGAGGAGTTCCTCGACACCCTGACCGGTTTTTGCGGAAATCGCCGCCCACGGCACATCACCACCAAATTTTTCGAGGAAGACCTCCTTGTCGAGCATCATGCGCTGGGCGTTGCCGAGGTCGGCGTTCGGCTTGTCTACTTTGTTAAACGCGACGAGGAAGGGGATTTTGGCTTCGCGAATTTGGGAAAGCGCTTCCAGTGTCTGCGCTTTTACGCCGTCGTCTGCCGCGACGACAAGGATTGCAATATCAGCGACATTCGCTCCGCGCGCGCGGATTGTCGAGAAGGCAGCATGGCCAGGTGTGTCAATAAAGGTGATGCGCTTGTCCTTGTGTGAGACTTCATAGGCAGCGACGTGCTGGGTAATGCCACCGGCTTCACCCGCGACGACATTGGATTTGCGTATGAAATCAAGCAGCGTGGATTTACCGTGATCCACGTGTCCCATGACCACCACGACGGGCGGACGCTCTATAAGCTGTGCAGGTTTGTTTGTCATAGCGGGTGGGTCGTGTCATAGGACCGGAGAGTGGCCGAGATTGCGAAAGTATAGGAGATAGCACATGATTTGACAATGATTCAGTTTTTCAAGCAGAAGCGCGTCTACCTCGACTACGCGAGCGCGCCGCCTGTGCGCGCCGAGGCCGAGGCAGCGATGCGAGAAGCGGCACACCTCGTAGGCAACCCTGGCGCGATTCATCGTGAGGCAGTCGAAGCGAAGAAATCCCTGCAGCATTCACGCGAGCGAATTGCACGCATGCTGGAGGTGAAAGCCCGCGACGTGGTCTTTACTTCGGGGCTCACGGAGTCAAACAATCTTGCGATTCTCGGTTTTGCTCGACAGCTCGAGCGCACGCGGCGCTCGCTCGAGGGCACGCACTGGGTCGTGAGTGCCATCGAGCATTCATCCGTGCTCGCGTGCTTTGCCGAGGTGGAGCGTCTCGGGGGCACGGTGACGCATCTGGACCCGGATGAGCGCGGCCTCATCACCTCCGCAGCTGTACAGAGCGTGCTCAAAGCCCACACAGTCTTTGTGTCCATTGGATGGGCGAACAATGAGATCGGTACGGTGCAGCCACTTCGCGACATCGCGGCGACGCTGCGTGCGTATGAGAAGGCACAGGGCTCGGAAATAATATTTCACACCGATGCCGGTCAGGCGCCACTGTACCTTTCGACCACGGCTCACTCGCTCGGAGTCGACCTCATCGCGCTCGGCTCCAACAAGCTCTATGGGCCGCACGGCATCGGCGCGCTCTACCGTTCACATCGCGTGCACCTAGCTCCTGTCTTGTTTGGCGGACCACAAGAGAGCGGGTTGCGAGCTGGCACTGAAAATGTCGCGCTGGCTGCCGGATTTGCGACAGCATGTGAGTGCGCGGCTCGCGAGCGTGAGAGCGAAGCGAAGCGACTTCGCGCGATGCGTGATTCGCTCGCTCGCGCAATCCTCGCCGAGGTGCCCGAAGTCATCGTCAATGGTGACATGCAGCATGCGATGCCGCACATGCTCAATATTTCTGTGCCGGATATATCGAGTGAGTACCTTGCGCTTGCGCTTGATGCCCGCGGCTTTGCGCTCTCCACCAAGAGTGCGTGTCGAGAAGGAGAGGAGTCGCTCTCTCACGTCGTCGCGGCCCTGCCTGTCGGCAGGCAGGTCTCGGGAGGGGAGGCGTGGGCCGCAGCACATACACTTAGAATATCGCTCGGTCGGGAGACGCGACCGCGAGACCTTGCGGCCTTTCCGGGCACTTTGCATCGCATCTTGCGAAATCAGAGAAAGTGATATCATGCCGTCATGGATATCGAGCATCTGTCAAAATCTCAAATCGTTCTTTTGACCCTGCTCGTCTCGTTTGTCACCTCTATAGCGACGGGCATTGTCACCGTTTCACTGATGGATCAAGCGCCGCCGATTATTGCACAGACCGTGAACCGCGTGATTGAGCGCACCATACAGTCGGTCGCTTCTTCGTCACCCGCCAAAGCGCAGGCTGCGGCGACTATCGTGACGCACGAGACGGTGATTGTGAACGAGAGCGAGCTGCTCTCCGATGCAGTAGCAAGAATTGAGCCGTCAGTCGTGCACGTATACACGGTGAGCGAAGATAATCCGATACTGCTCGGCATGGGCATTGTGCTGGATGCAAGCGGCATCATCGTCACCGACAGCGGCCCGCTCGAAGATCGCTCGGAAATGCTCATTGCGATGCCCGACGGGACTCGCGTGCGTGGATTTGTCGTTCGTCGAGACGATGACAACGGTATGGCGTTTGTGCAGGGTGCGACGACGACCGAGACGAAGATAATTACGTGGACACCCGTGCGCATCGCCGGCAAGCAAGCAGTGCTCGGGCAGTCGGTCGTGGCCATTGTCGGTAAGACCTCTGCTCGCATTTCGCCTGGGATAGTTACGTCGCTCACGCCGGTAGGCGGGGGGACCATCATCGATACAAATATCGCCGCAGACACGCTTCTGCGGGGGAGTCCGCTCATCAACGCCGAAGGGAGTCTTGTGGGTGTAAGTACTAGTGCATCTCGCGCGTCATCGAATCAGGGATTCGTGCCGGCGGCGGTATTATTGTCGCCTCCTGTGGCACCAAAGAAATAACGAGTCTGCTCGCGGAGCATCTCGGATATTCGAGATATTTTTTTGCGAGCGAGCTCACTTCGTGATAAAATCATATTAGATTTGCTGTGCTGATCACTCTCTTTTTGAGGGCTGACAGGCAGTCATAATCTTCAACAATCTATGACGCCGTTCAACAACTACACAACCAAAGCAAAAGAAGCGATTCATCGAGCGCACCAGCTCGCTGTCGAACGAGGCCACAATCAGGTCTCCACCCTCCATCTTCTTGCCGCACTCCTTATGCAAGAGGAAAGCATGGTCGTGCCGATGCTTGAGCAAGTAGAAGTTGATGTCGCTCACCTGACCGATTCCGTCCTCGAGCTCATCGAGGGCACCTCCGGCGCGACCGCCGTCTCGCCATCATTTCAACTCTACCTGACTCCCGAGCTCGTCCGTGTGTTTGAAGCTGCCCCGCGCATCGCCGCCTCATTCAACGACCAGTTCGTATCACCGGAGCATTTGCTTCTTGGCGTGACGGAAAATCCGGGACCTGCCGCAGATGTCGTCGTGCGTTTTCGCATCGATCGTACAGCGCTCGCGCGTGTGCTGACCGATATCAAAGAGGGAAAACTCCGTGGCGATCCTGAAGAGGCGAAGAAGCCTCGTGCGCTCTCGCGCTTTGCGCGCTCACTCACTGACCGCGCACGTGAGAACAAGCTTGACCCCGTGATTGGCCGCGACACTGAAATTACGCGTGTCATTCAAATTCTTTCGCGTCGCACGAAAAACAACCCCGTTCTGATAGGAGAGGCGGGTGTGGGGAAGACTGCAGTCGCAGAAGGGCTCGCCATACGACTCGCTTCGGGAGAAGTGCCCGAGTCGCTTCGCGGGAAGGAGCTCATTCAGCTTGATCTCGGGCTCCTCGTCGCCGGTACCAAGTACCGCGGCGAATTCGAGGAGCGCCTCAAGGCGGTGATGAAGGAAGTGG
>CAYGFN010000037.1:0-7259 GCA_964349145.1 uncultured Candidatus Saccharibacteria bacterium | reverse complement strand
AATTCTATCACATCAAAAAGCACTATTTGCCGCGCGGTCGAATGCGCTTCAGATACTCCAAGACGGCAATGAGAGTAATGACGCCTATCCATACAAACAGGAACGTGCGCATCATCTGATCCTCCGCCATGTTCAGTATAAAAAAGTTGAATGCGGCATGCAAAACGCACGCGAGGATAACTCCTACGAATGCGAAGATGCGTTTTGTGCGCTTGCGTTTGTAGAAGGAGAGTCCGATGAATACGCCGATTGCGGCAGAGGAGAGGACATGGAGGAGCGTGGCACCGATGAAGCGGAGGTTGCCCGTCATCACCGTCTGAAGCAGGGAATCACCCGCGAGCGGAGAGAGCAGGAAGAGCGTGTTTTCGGCTGCGGCAAAGCCGAGGGCCACCGTGACCATGTAGATGACAGGGTCGATGGGCTCGTCGTCTTCGCGACGGCGCAGGACGGTAAAGCGAGCGGCAAGGTACTTAAACACCTCTTCGATGATGGACCAGGCGATGAAAATGAGTGTCGTCGTCGCCATGAACGGAGCGACGAACTTCTCGACGGGAATCACGAGCGCGACGGTCACCATGCCCGCAAGAAACGCGATAGCGATGAGCTTGCGGGGCTCTGGATTCCTCGAATCTTCGCGCCGCCAAAACCACAACCACGCAAGTGCGGGGAGAACGCCGCCTGCTACGGCCGCAAGTATCGGTAGAGATTCCGACATCGTCGAATTATACCTCGGGCCATGCGGCTACCATGAGAAGATCCTGCTCTTTCTTCGGCAATTCCTTCCAGATTGCTTCAGTGATAAACGGCATAAAAGGATGGAGCAGCTTTAAGGACTCAGTGAGTACGTGCATGAGCGTGTTTTTGCGTGAAAGCTGCGTGGCCTCGTCGCCCTCTTTGAAAATCGATTTGCTCTCCTCGATTATTACTGCGGCGAAGGTGTCCCAGAGGTAATGGTAGAGCTTCTCCGCTGCCAGGTACACGCGGTAATTTTCCATATCGGCTGTCACGTCCGCGGTGAGTTGTTTGAACTCTGTGATAATCTCCTGATCACGCGGCGTAGTAATCGCGCCCGCATCGGCAGCCTCCTGCGTGCTCTCCATCACGAAGCGCGCGATGTTCCAGAGCTTGTTGGAGAAGAGTTTGTAGGCCTTGATCTTGGGTTCGGCGAGTGCCATATCCTGTCCGGGAGTGTTGCCGACTAGGAGTGCCATCCTGAGTGCGTCGGTCCCGTAGATTTCTGTCATCGCGAGGGGATTGATGACGTTGCCCTTCGACTTCGACATCTTCTGCCGATCCGCATCGCGCACGAGGCCGTGGAGGTAGACATCTTTGAATGGCACTTCTCCCGTGCGATAGAGCCCGAGCATCATCATGCGCATCACCCAGAAGAAAAGGATGTCATAGCCCGTTTCCATCACTGAGGTCGGGTAGAAGGTTTTGAAATCATTCGAATCCGGATAGCCGAGCGTCGCGAATGGCCACTGGCCGGATGAGAACCACGTGTCGAAGGTATCCGGGTCTTTCTGCCATTCTGCTCCGGGAGACTCTACCTGCATTTTCACTTCATCGCCTTTGAACCACGCAGGAATCGGGATGCCCCATACAATCTGGCGCGAAATGTTCCAGTCGCGGAGTCCATCGAGCCAGTGGAAGAATATCTTTTTGTACTGCTCGCTCACGAAATTGATGCGGCCGTCCTCCACCGCCTTCCGTGCGAGGTCGGCAAGTGGCGCCATCTTGATGTACCACTGCGGCATCACGCGCGGCTCGAGAATGTCGTTCTCATTCTTGTAATTGACGAGGACGTTGTGCGTGTACGCCTCATCGACCTTTTCCATCAGGCCTTTCTCTATCAAGTCTTTGACGACGACGGCGCGCGCTTCCATCACCTTGAGCCCTTGGTATTTGCCGGCCTTTTCGTTGAGCTTCCCGAATTTGTCGATGACCTCGACGAGGGGGAGTCCGTGGCGCTGCGCGACTTCGAAGTCGTTGGGATCGTGAGCGGGGGTAATCTTGACCACACCGGTGCCGAATTCAGGGTCCACGTATTCATCCGCGATTACTTTCAGCTTCACGGGACCAATCAGGCCCTCGAACTCGATTTCGGTACCGATGTATTTCTGGTAGCGAGGATCTGCCGGATGTACCGCAACGGCGGTGTCGCCGAATTTGGTCTCGGGGCGCACGGTGGCGAGCACGAAGGGGCCGTATTTCAAATAGTAGAGGGGGTCTTTGCGCTCTACCGTCTTGGTCTCCAAGTCCGAAAGGGATGTCTGATATTTGGTGCTCCAATTGACCGGCCTCGCACCGCGGTAAGCGAGACCATCTGCGTGCAATTTCTTGAAAGTGTCGTACACAGTTGAAACGATCTCGGGATCGAGCGTGAATTTCAGGCGGCTCCAATCGCACGAGGCGCCGAGCTGGCGGAGCTGGCCTTCCATAAATTTCTTATTCTCCATCGTGAAGGCAAGCGTCTCTGTGTAGAATTCATCGCGATCCATTTTGAAGCGCGAGCGGCCCTCCTTCTCCAATTTCTTTTCATAGACGAGCTGTGTCTCGAATCCCGCGTGATCAGCACCGGGAAGCCAAAGTGTCTTGTATCCGCGCATGCGCTTGTAGCGAATGAGGAGGTCTTGGAGCGTCACGAAAAGCGCATGGCCCACGTGCAAGGAGCCGTTGGCATTCGGAGGAGGCATGATGATGGAGTACGCCTCGCTCCGCTCGCCAGGGAGATTATCAGGATTGAAATACCCGCTCTCCATCCACGTGTCGTAGATGCCCGGCTCGTTCTCGAGCGGGTTGTAGGGCTTTAAAAAGGCTTCCGGGGCCTTCGACGGCTCTCTCTGGGGCTCCATTGAGCTAATTTAGCACAAGTAGGAAGAATTACGGATGCATTATTGACATGCTTAAATATACGTGGTATCCTGCATATAGGAGGTACCACGCAATGAATCATTGCATCAGCGTCGACCAGCTCGTGAATTTCTTCGCCACCTTGACGTTTGTGCCGGTTTACGGCGCAATCCTTGCACTTGCCACCTACATCGTGATGAGGTTGCTGGGCTTGCACTCCAAGAAAGGCATCTGGTTTTACTTCGCCTTTGGCATGCTGTTTGCTGCCCTGACCTGACGACTGTAACGTGTCGTCGGAAGTTCCCGGCCTCAAGGTACCGGGAACTTTTGCTTTTTACTCTAATCTCAAATTACCTTTTGCCACAAGCATTGCCGGATCAATGAATTCGCTTTTCAGTGCACGGAAGTAGCCGGCGAGTGCAATCATGAGAGCGTTGTCGGTCGCGAGGGCGGGTGGAGGAATCAAGAGTTGCACACCACCGAGATTCTCAAGGCGCTCCGCAAGAACTTTCCGAATATTTTCATTGGCCGAGACGCCGCCGCCTACGACGACCGAGAGCGCGTCAAATTCTTGGACAGCACGCACGGTCTTCTCGACGAGCACATCGGTGACCGTATCTTCAAATTCGCGTGCGAGCGCGATCTTCTCATCCATCGTCATATCGGGACGACTCTCAACGATGCGTCGTACTCCCGTCTTGAGGCCAGAAAAAGAAAAATCGTAGCCTGCCATCATCGGGCGCGTGAGAGATTCGCCGAATTGCAGGTGCCGAGTGCGAGCATCTGCAGCGAGGCGCGAGATTTCGGGACCGCCGGGGTAGGGGAGGCCGAGTAATCGTGCGACCTTATCGAATGCTTCGCCTGCCGCATCATCGCGGGTCTCGCCGAGACGCTCATACTGCATCCACTCGCGTGAGAGCAAGAGCTCAGTGTGCCCGCCGGAAATCAGAAGTGAGAGTAATGGAAATTCGAATTGCTCCATCACGCCTTTCTCGTGCATGAGCGACATCACAATGTGACCCTCCATGTGATTGACCGGAACCATGGGGAGATTCCATACAAGTGAGAGGGCTTTGGCAAAATTTACACCTACCCAGAGTGCGGGCTCGAGCCCCGGCCCGTGCGTCACCGCTATCGCATCGATTGCAGGTTTCTTATATTTCGACAAAAAGATGGTGAACCGTTCAATCAACTCAGGTTCTCGCGAAAGTAACGCCGATAGCTCACTACCATATAGGGTAGGATTTTCCGCTTCGATAAGTTGTCCGGATTGCTCGAGCGTGGCTTTGAGGAGGGGAACAAGATTCTTGGCATGCTCTCGCTTCGCAAGATTAGGGAAGACCCCGCCAAATTCCGCGTGCATTGATGCCTGAGAAATAAGCCCCTGCCCGAGTACTGTGTATGCAAAATCAGCGTCATGATCACCTGTCGCCTCAATCAGCGAAACGGCAGTTTCGTCACAACTCGTTTCTATCCCCAATATCCTCATATCTATAGACGTAGAATAGCTCGTATACCGTATTTCGGCTAGAATTCAAGATATTTCTTCCTTATGAAAAAGAACGAGAAAATGTGGCGCAATGATTATCCGGACAGTACGAGTCCCCTGCGATTCTTCCTCTACGCGACGCGTCCGCATTGGAAAGCGGCACTGGTAGCGACCGTTATCTCGGCGCTTGGTGCCGGTATCGGCGCAACTGTGTCCTACGTTTTTAAATTGATTACCAATGCCGCTACAGCTATCTCGATGGGTGGTACCTACGATGCGCTCATCTACGGGTGCGCACTCTATATAATCGTGCTCGCTCTTGCGAAAGTCGCGTGGCGTGTTTCGGGCTTTGCTGGCGCACGCTGGGCCACGGGCGCATCGGCGACGGCGCGCTACGCGCTCACCTCATACGTGACGCTGCATAGTCGGTCGTATTTTTCGGATCGTTTTGCCGGTTCGATCATGAACAAGATTCGCCATGCCGCCACCGGCATGCGCGACGTGGTCGATGTATTTCTCTGGGAATTTCTCGAAGTAAGCGTCAACATACTCGTCTCCTTTGCGATTGCCTGGTTTGTCAGCCCGACAGTCGCGCTCATCTTCGCGCTCTGGGTGACGATTATCGTGCTCATCAATTTCTATCTCGGAGTGAAGCGCGTGCCGCTCGCAAGCCGCGCACACGACCTTGAGACCAAGATAAACGGCGCGACGGTGGACCTGCTCGCGAACGTCAGCGCAATGCAGGAATATGCGCGCCGCGAATTCGAGATCGACCGCATCAAGAGTATGACGGACGAGCGTCGTCACGCTCACTTGAAGAGCTGGTATTTTGGTGAGTGGACGCGTGCGCTCAACAGCGTGCTGCTCGTGGTATTCGGCGCGGTGATGGTCTTCTCGACCGTCTCTTTTGCGCAGGCGGGGCTTCTCACGCTCGGCGACATCGTTCTCGTCATAGCGATTATCTTCCGCATCGAGGGCATGTTGCAATCGCTTGGATCGAATTTCAATAAATTTGCGGAGACCTGGGGCGAGATCGAAGAGAGTCTCGATGAGATCATCACACCGCATGAGATTCCGGACAAAGAAGGTGCTATCTCGCTCGCGGTGCCGCACGGAGAGATTGCTTTTCGTCATGTGAAATTCTCATACGGAGAAAACATCGTCTTTCCTGATCTCGACTTTTCCATCTCGCCCGCACAGCGCGTCGGTCTCGTCGGGCGCTCCGGGGCGGGCAAATCGACACTGATTCGCCTTATGCTCCATCACTACAATATCGACAGTGGAGCAATCGAGATAGATGGCACCGATATCGCGAATGTCTCGCAGGAGAGTCTCCGAAACGCAATCTCGATTGTCCCGCAAGAGCCACTGCTCTTCCACCGGACCATTCGAGAGAACATCGCATACGGGAATCCCGATGCGAGCATCGAGGACGTGCATCGCGCGGCGCAGCTCGCGCAGGCGCATGATTTCATCCAACGCCTGCCCGAAGGATACGAAGCCATGGTGGGCGAGCGCGGAGTGAAGCTCTCCGGCGGTGAGCGTCAGCGCATCGCTATCGCTCGCGCGATTCTCAAAAACGCGCCCATATTGCTTCTCGACGAAGCCACCTCGGCGCTCGACAGTGAAAGCGAGGTCGAGATCCAGCGGGCGCTGCAGGAACTCATGAAGGGGAAGACCGTGATCGCCATAGCGCATCGCCTCTCAACGCTTCGCCAAATGGACCGCATTATCGTCATGGATCAGGGCAGCATCGCCGAGGAGGGTACACACGACGAGCTCGTCGAGAAAAAGGGTATTTACAGCGAGCTGTGGAATCACCAGGCCGGCGGCTTCTTGCAGGATAAGTAGCTTCCGTTACTGTGCAGACGTGGCGTTCGAATATTTCTCAAAGAACGGCGAAGTGCGACCGCTCGGGGATGCGACGATGCCGCTGACGAATATTGAGTTCTCATACGGTTTCGGAGTGTATGAGACGATTCGAGTCGTCAACGGTGTGCCGCATTTTGCGCGAGACCATGTGGAGCGCCTTATGGCTTCCGCAAAAGCGATCGGACTCGAACACACCCTATCGATAGAAAGCGCATCGCAATTTATTCGCGAATTCCTGCCGCATGCAGTTGTTCCGACGTATAATCTCAAACTACTCCTCATAGGCGCTCAAGAGCCGGAAGAAGTGGTGTTCTATGTATTGCCACTCAATCCACGATTCCCAGAGAAGAAAATGTATCGTGATGGCGTACCTGTCATTACCTATCCATATGAGCGATTTATGCCGCATGCAAAGACGCTCAATATGCTCCCGAGTTATATCGCGTATCGTAAAGCAAGAGCTGCGGGCGCGTATGACGCTATCTTCATAGACCGCGACGGCGTCGCGGTCGAAGGCTCACGCACGAATCTGCTCGCGATGAAAGAGAAGACCCTCTATATATCAGATCCCGAGAAGACGCTGCTTGGCGTTACACAAAAATATGTCGCCAAAGTGGCGTTAGAAATGGGCCTACATCTCGAGATGCACGCGGCGAAACCCAGCGATTTGCCGACCTACGATTGCGCGTTTCTCACAGGCAGCTCGATCGGGATGCTCCGCATCGCCTCGGTAGACGGCTTGCTGCTTGGTGCGGGAAGCGAGAGCTTCCGGATGCTCTCAGAAACATTTGATGTGTTTGTTGACGACCCCCAAAACCACGAGGTATGAATTTTCGGGAGTGCGTAAATCGACGTATTTTGCTATAGTGTGGCCGTTAGAAAGTTGTTGAAGATATTGCGCGATTAGCTCCGGTGGATGATGCCGCTCGCATACCACGGAATGTTGCGTAGAATGCTCTTGTTGAAGATATTGCGCGATTAGCTCAGTGGTAGAGCGACCCCTTGACGTGGGGTAGGCCGAGGGTTCGATCCCTTCATCGCGCAC
>CAYGFN010000036.1:0-7288 GCA_964349145.1 uncultured Candidatus Saccharibacteria bacterium | reverse complement strand
GGGTTAATATTGTACAATTTCGATGACTTATATATCGGACGTATCCCCATTTACCCGATGACTTATATATCGGACGTATCCCCATTTACCCCGTATCCCCATTTACCCCCATCTTCGGTTCCCAGGCATTCGTAAGCGGAAAGCACACACAAAGATACGTTGCCGAGGATCTCTTCTCAAACAGCATGATTACGTTTACGCAGTCATTGAATCGATACGCATCATCACAAAGCTATTCAGCCGGGGTGTCTACTAATGGAAGCGGCGGTTCCTCAGGATTAATTCAATCTCTTCAGTCACTTGTTAGTGCACTGCAGGGACTAGTGTCAAATTTATCAAGTCGCAATAATAGTCAATGAAAAACTCAGTATGAGCACCAAGTTTTTTTTGAATCGCACTATTGGAAATGTAACTGCAATCTTATTCGGGTCATACGCCACGTTCATGGCTGTGATAGCTGCGCTGAACGAACGATTCCTTACAACTTTACCTACTACGGTGACGATATATGTCATCACACTTTTCATTTGGCTGGCGGCTACTCGCGGAGTTTTTATTACCATAGAGGATGGCAGCCTCAGCGTTACGAGGTTTTTTTTAAAGGGTAAGAAAAATCCTCTTGCCGATGTCGAGTCCGTAGCGCAGAGGCCAATTTTTGGTGGAGTTATGACCGAGGTATATATGAAGGTGCGCAGACCGGATGGCACGTTTCGCGAACAAGGTCTCATCAATAAACCTGGTCTCAGTGAGAGTGAGTATCAACGACTTTTCGATAAGATTATTTCCATCAATCCAAATATAAAGATCGACCCGAAACTGATTGCCGAATGACCACCTCCTCGAACGCCTGGAACTACACCTGGGACTATAGGAACCGCCTCACCAAAGCCGAGAACGGCCTCGCCACCTCCACCCACAAGTACGATCACGACAACGCACGCGTCGCCTACAACGACACCACAGCCGCTGGCACCGCCACCCACTACGGAGATCGTCACCACTCCAAGAAGCAAGGCACCACCACCATCTCCGCATACGTAGGAGACATGCTCGTAGGTACCATGGAGAACAGGGGAACGAACAGCATCATCACCTACGTCCACACAGACCACCTGGGGAGCGTTCCCACAGGGTAGCTTCGCGCTCGCTCTCGACCACTTTGGTACAATGACCCGATGCAAACAATTGCGGTGATATTTGGGGGCAAGAGCGCTGAGCACGACGTATCTATCATTACCGCGCATACGCCGATTATTGATTCTCTCCTTGCGAGCAAGGAATACGATGTATGGCCGATATACATCACCAAGGAGGGGAAGTGGTATGCGGATAAGGCGATGAATGACATAGCATTCTTCAAGCGACCGGATTACGAATCGCTCTTAAAGAAGATGAAGCAGATAGAGCTATCGTTTGAGCGCGGATTTGAATTGGTGTGGCCCGGCATCATACCGAAGCGGATTAAAATAGATCTTGTCTTCCCTTCAATGCATGGCACCTATGGTGAAGATGGCTCACTGCAGGGGCTTCTCCGAATGGCAGGTGTGCCGTTCGTCGGGTGCGACATCTTTGCATCCGCGGTTGCCATGGATAAGGTGCTCACAAAGCAGGTGCTCTCAAGCGAGAAAATCCCCGTCGTGCCATACGTGTGGTTTACTCGATCGGAGTGGGGGAAGTACGCGGAGGCGCTGCGCACGAAGATTGCCGACCTCACGTACCCGCTCTTCGTGAAGCCCGTGCACCTCGGCTCTTCTATCGGGATCTCAAAAGTGAAGGATGAAGCAGCGCTTGTCCGGGCAATTGAGGTCGCGCTCCACTACGACGACAAGGTGCTCGTCGAAGAGGCGGTACAGAATTTGATTGAAATCACGCTCCCCATTATGGGAAATGATGAAATCACCCCTGCTGAATGCGAGCGGCCGCTGAACAAAACAGAATTCTTCGACTTCAATGACAAATATCTATCGGGTGGGAAAAAGGGATCTGGCGGCGCGAACAGCGAGTACAGTGAAGTGCCTGCGCTGATAGGTGAGAAGCTCACGCGCAAAGTCAAAGACATGGGAGTCCATGTGTATCGCACACTTGGCTGCGAGGGACTCGCACGCATCGATTTCCTGATCGAAAGCACAAAAGGAAAGGTGTTTGTGAATGAGGTGAATACGCTGCCGGGTTCGCTCTATCATCACAACTGGAAAAAGGCTGGTGTCTCCAACAGAGATCTCGTGCTCGGCCTCGTACGGCTCGCTGAGGGGCGCGCAGCGAAGCAGCGGCAGACGAAACTCGTCTTTCAGTCGGACATTTTGAAAAAGGCAGGGGGACCAAAGGCGCATTAATAGTGCGCCTTGCGCCTTTCTGACATTGATGCACGATGGGGATATGGCTGCGAAACGCACCGTTGCGATATTCGATGTAGACGGAACAATCTTCCGCTCGTCGCTCCTCATTCAGCTCGTCGAGACCATGATAAACAACGGGGCGTTTCCTCCGGGCGCCCGCGCAGTATACGAGAAGCAGCATGCGCGCTGGCTCGACCGCGAGGGTGATTATGAGGAGTATATTGCGGCGGTCGTCGAAGCATTTCGGAAACATCTCAAGGGAGTGCATTACGGAGAGCTTGCGGAAGCAGCTGAGCAGGTCGTCGACGAACAGTGGAAGCGCACCTACCGCTATACACGCGACCTCTTGAAAGATTTGCGTGCAAAAGGGTATTTCTTGCTCGCCGTGTCGCACTCACCAAAAACGGTGCTTGATAAATTCTGCCCCCGTCTTGGATTTGATAAGGCATACGGAATTGTCTACGAGATTGGTCCGCAAGATTTGTTTACGGGCAAAGTGACCGACGAGCACGTGATACTGAACAAGGCGAACGTCGTGAAGCGTGCACTTGAGAAGGAGGGTCTTACACTCGATCGCTCGATTGGTGTAGGCGATACGGAGAGCGACATATCGTTCCTTGAGATGGTGGCGAAGCCGATTTGTTTCAACCCCAACAAAGCGCTCTACCGGACCGCATCGCGATTGAAGTGGGATGTGGTCGTTGAGCGTAAGGACATGGTGTACAAAATATGAAATCGCTCGCGACGCTCCTCATTGTGGCCGGATTGGCGTACGTGGCGTATGAGGTCGCACGACTCGTCTATCTCATGTACGTGAGTCGTGGCCTCGTCGCTCAGGCCGAGAAATTTGAGCGCGGAGCCGGGCAGAGAACAATGCTGGTACTCGGAGACAGTACCGCGGTCGGTGTTGGTGTAAGCGGTTCTCAGTACTCGCTTGCAGGAAGATTAGCGGGAGCGCTTGATGCCTCTGTAGAGAATCGTGCGGAGAGCGGAGCTGTCACGGCGGATCTTGCCGACCAGATTGCTGGAGCGAATCGTCCCACGTACGATCTCATCCTCATCCAAATCGGTGCCAACGATGTCATCGGGTTCAGAAATGCAGATGGAGCACAGGATGCACTCGATGGCGTCTTGGAGAAGGCGAGTGGTATGTCGAAGCGCATCGTACTCCTGACGGCCGGCAAAATAGGAAACGCACCACTTTTTCCGTGGTTTATTCGAACTCTCATGACATCGCGAGCGGCGGATTTGCGCGAGCGTTTTATGGCGACAGCGGGTGAATATGGGGCCACATACGTGGACTTGTATACGATTCAAGATCCTTTCGGAAGCGATCCTGCACGCTACTACGCCCCCGACGGTCTGCATCTCGCCGACGACGGGTACGGGTTTTGGTATGAAGCGACTCGGGCCGCGACCGCTGCTGCGTGGCCTGACTTGTATGAATAAACGAGTCACATCATTTCGACGAGTGGTGTGGGCATACTGGAAAAAGCACGGGCGTCACGAATTACCGTGGCGGAAGACACGCGACCCATACAAGATACTTGTCTCCGAAATGATGTTGCAACAAACACAAGTTCCGCGTGTGTTGGAAAAGTACAAAGAATTTCTCGAAGAATTTCCGACTGTGTACGTGCTCTCGCATGCAAGCCTACGCGACGTGCTCAAAGTGTGGAGCGGGCTCGGGTACAATAGGCGCGGCAAATTTCTGCACGATGCTGCAAAGATGATAACGATCAAGCATCGGGGGAGTGTAAAAGATGCGACGACAGGAAGGAAAATACCCGGCATCGGGCCGTATACGAGAGCCGCGGTGAGGGTCTTTGCCTTCGACGAACCGCATACGCTACTCGAGACCAATGTACGTGCCGCGTTCATTCATCACTTCGCTTCCGGTAAATCCGGAAGCGTCCTGCGAAGCCTTGGCGAAGCAGGATTGATCAGCGATAAACAACTTTTGCCGCTCATGGAGGAGGCTGCGGAGGAGCAAGATCCGCGCGACTGGCATTGGGCGCTCATGGACTATGGCGCACACGTCAAGAAAAAGCACCAGAATCCGGCGCGTCGAAGTTCTACCTATGCAAAGCAATCGAAATTCGAGGGAAGCCCGCGACAGCTGCGCGGCGCGGTTTTGCGCGAGCTGAATGCCAGTGCGAAAACAGAGAGTGATATTTATCTCAAAACGAGTGGTACGAACTACGTGAGAAAATCGCAACTCAAGACCGTGCTCGCCTCGTTGAAGCGCGACGGCCTTATCCGTTTCCACGCCGGTAAGTGGCGCATTGCATAAAAAAGAGGTCCCCAGGTTTCCCCGGGGCCCCGACGACCGCTATCGAGCGATCAGTAATTGATCCGTCTGCTGTCGGCAACGGCGCGTTCCCACGCGATTTCGTGGACCGTCATCGGGCGCAGCTTGGCGGGCTCCCAGCCTGGCTTCCTTGCGCTCGCGAGCGTGCCGTTGCGCCGGGCCGCACGCAACCGGCGCTTGCGGGCCGTACCCTGGGCTTGGCCACCATGAGCGCGGGTGGATTGGCTCGCGCGCTTGGGGCGCAAAGAACTCTGAAATTGCAACATGGGCATCTGGTCACTCCCTGCGAACGATTTCGCTCTCCCTTAATATCACGGAGCAGTTAAATGACAAGGCGGCGAGGGGCACCCGCCGCCTCGCCACTTAGCGAATCGATTTCTCTACAGCAGTCGGCCGTAATCTCGACGACTGACGGCCACATGTACATAGAGATCAGTGTCCCTCCGCCCCGCCCCTCTGCAGGGTGAACCTTGACGACGCGGCCCCAGACATGACCGGCTACCCGCCACACCTCGTTGATATCCGGTGTTCGTAGGATCGTATTCGGAACGAAACGCAACGCCGGAAAGAGGTCTTGCTGATTCTCGACTTCGACAACGAACGCCACGCGCTTCAAGCCGGACTGATAGATAGTCATGAGCTGCTCCCTTGTGGCGTACGGGAGCCTACATCTTTTGCGGGAGTTTTCAACAGGAGTGTAAAACCATCGGCGTTCCGAGCATCAGTGGCACTCTCATAAAAACGAAAACGGCGAGGGGCACCCGCCGCCTCGCCGTTGATCACGCTGCTGCCATGGTTGCGGTCTGAGGCGTGGACCAGTCGGGTTCGTGTTTCCACCCTTGCGCCATCATATGGTCGAAGGTGGACTCGTCGACGTCCATACCGACGACCTGAAAACTCCGACGAGAAAACCACTCGGGGCCGCCGCTGCTCAGGCGACCGATGATCTCCGTTTTCGCGGCCGGAAATTGCGGAAGCTTGGGTCGATGACCGACCCAAACCCCGTGTTCCGCCTGCGTTGTTCGCATAAGCGGTGGGAGGTTCTGCGCCCTCCGCTCAGGCGTATTCACGATGACGAGGTACCAGTTTTCGTCTTTGTCGAGATCCATCTCACAACCTCCTTAGCCAGTGGCTCATTGCATTAGATACCCGCGCACACGACCAAGTCAAATGCTGCCTCAAATGCTGACAATGACGGGAATGACAATCGGGCGCTTCATGGTGCGCTGGAGGAGGAAGCGAGCGACGGCCTCGGCGAGATCATCACGTGCGTTATCGAGGTCTGCTGCGCGAGGATTCTTGAGAGAGGTCTCCACGCTCTTCCTGATGATGAGGCGCGTCTGATCCATGAGGTCTTTGTTGTCGCGGAGGTACACGAATCCGCGCGAGATGATATCGGGGGATTTGTGAAGCTTGCCAGTGCGACGATCCACTGTGGCGACGACGACGCAAAAGCCCTCCTGCCCAAGCGCCTTTCTGTCGCGCATGAGGACCTCCGAGAGCTCGGAGACAGTATGACCTTCGACGACACGGAGTTCGTGCGGAGCCTTTGCGGTGAGCTTCGTAATCTTCTCGCCATTCGTAATGTCGATGATTGAAGAGTTTTCCGGAATGCAGGTGTTGCCCGCAGTGACACCCATTTCGACGGCGAGGTCCGCGTGCACGCGCAGCATGTAGTGGTAGCCGTGGACAGGTACAAAGAATTTCGGATGTATTTGCGTGTGAATCCACGCAGCTTCCTCGCGATTGCCGTGACCGGAGGCATGCACATCGCTTGCGTGGTACGTGATGATATGTGCGCCCTGACGCGAGAGGTTATCCTTGAGCTTCTGGACGGCGCGCTCATTGCCGGGGATGACAGACGATGAGAGTACGATGGTGTCTGTCGGCTGCAGGCGAATGTACTTGTGGGATTTGTTGCCGATGCGAGCAAGCGAGGCGAATTCGTCACCTTGTGCGCCCGTTGCGAGAATGACGACTTTCTCCGCAGGGTAGCGATCGATATCCTCGGCTTGAATCACGGTGTCGTCTTTGTACTTGATGAGCCCGAGTTCGCGCGCAATTTCGATGTTTGTGCGCATCGAGCGGCCGTCGATCACGACTTTCTTGCCATAATCTTCTGCAAACGAGACGACGCGGATGAGTCGCTCGAGGTGCGAAGCAAACATTGCGATAATGAGGCGACCCTTCGAATCTTTGATGATGTCATGCAGTGTCTTGTAGACATTGCGCTCAGGAATAGACCAGCCCGGCTGCCAGACGTTGGTGGAATCCATGAGGAGTGCGAGGACTTTGCGGTCCTTGAAAATCTTGAAGCTTTCAAATTCCTCTTCGGAAGGTACTCCATCGAGGTGGTTGAGCTTGATGTCGCCGGTGAATACGACGTCGCCATGCGGCGTCTCTATGATGATGCCCATTGAATCCGGTACCGTGTGGGTGACGCCGAAAAAGCGAATCGTTGTCTTGCCGAGCTTGATGGCTTCGTCTTTCTCAACCTCCCGAATGGTGACGGTCTGTCCGGCAAATTCCTCCTGTCGCTTTTGAATCATGCGACCGGTAAGTTTGCGTGTGTAAATAGTCGGATTACCGATACGATCGACAATGTAGCGGATGCCGCCGATGTGGTCGAGGTGGCCGTGAG
>CAYGFN010000035.1:0-7435 GCA_964349145.1 uncultured Candidatus Saccharibacteria bacterium | reverse complement strand
TGCGAATCAGTACAGCTCGCGCATCCCGTACTACAACGCGCGCCATCTCGTCGCACCCGGTCTCATGGGGTGGGCGCAATTGAAGCACGATCGACATCCGCACCATGGCGCGGACATTATCGAGACCAAGGAGAAACTCTCGTATGATCTCTACTACCTCGAACATCGCTCGCTCCTCCTCGATATTTTTATTTTGATTCAAACCATCCGCATCATCCTCACGGCGCGCGGCTCGTAATCTCCACTCGGCCCTGCTCCGGCGGGGTCGCTGTCTGCTGCTACTGCGGCAGCGCTCACTCTCGGCCCGTCGGCCTGCGAGAGACCCCGGCGGAGCAGGACACTCGCTCCGCTCTAAGCACTGCCTACGCTTCGGTAGCTGCGGGGATTCTGCAAGAGGTTACCGCGCTCGCTTCAACTGAAAAATCCAGTAATATGACGTAATGAAAAAGGCAGTGGTTACGGGAGGAGCGGGATTTATCGGGAGCAATCTCTCTCGTGCGCTTGTCGATGCGGGATGGGAGACACACATTGTCGATATTGATCCGTCGTTTCGCAAAGATACATTGCCTGCCGAAGCCCAGCTGCACGTCAAAGATGTGAGAGATACCGCAGCTATGGAGGTCATCTTTGAGGGAGCGGATGTCGTCTTTCACACTGCCGCGGTGCCGCGCGTACCGTACTCTGTCGAGCACCCGGTCGAGACCACCGATCACAATGTGACAGGCACTGTCTCCGTGCTTACCGCTGCCGCGAAGGCGAAGGTGCGCCGCGTTGTATTTTCTTCTTCGGGATCCGCATATGGCGATCAGAGTGAGATGCCGCTCAAAGAGACGATGGAGGGTAATCCGGTACATCCATACGGATTGCAAAAATATGTCGGTGAACTCTTCTGCGCGATGTGGCCCTCGCTCTACGGACTCCAGACGGTGAGTCTACGGTATTTCAACGTGTACGGTCCGGGGCTCGATCCGAATGGTGCCTACGCGCTCGCCATCGGCAAATTTTTGCAGAACAGAAAGAATGGCGAGCCAATCACGATCTACGGAGACGGCACGGTGACACGCGATTTCACACATGTGCGCGACGTCGTGCGAGCCAATATGCTTGCGGGTGAGAGCGCAAAAGTGGGCACGGGTGAGGTCATTAATGTCGGCGCCGGACGCTCGACGAGCATACTCGATCTCGCCAAGATGTTTGGCGAAGGCGAGATTATATTCGGAACACCGCGCGTGGAGGCGCACGACGCGCTCGCTGACAATGCGAAGGCGCGAGAGCTACTTGGCTGGGAGCCGAAGGAGATACTCGAAGACGGAATCGCAGAATTAAAAAAGCTCTGGGGGCTCGTCTAAATTCCATGCTACTGAACGGCAGGGAGATTGCGGACGATATGTATGCGCACGTGGCGGCGGAGCGCGCCGCTCTGCCGCCGACGCTCTCACTCGGTATTCTTGTCGCGGGAGTAAACCCCGTTATTGAACAATTTGTGCGCATCAAGTCACGCGCGGCGGAGCGCCTCTCAATCGAGGTGGTGCGCGTCGACCTCGCGGCGGGTGCGACTACCGAAGAGGCAATCACGGCGGTGCGCGACCTGGCAATGAAGACCGATGCTCTTATCGTGCAGCTGCCGATGCCCAAACAGATTGATGTAAACGCCGTGCTTTCAGAGATTCCGCATGCGAAGGATGTCGATGCAATTAATCCAGCTGTCTCCGATGAGGTGCGCGGCGTATACGCGCCGGTTGCGCTCGCGGTCGTGGAGCTCTTGAAGCGGGGTGGCGTCGACCCGATGGGGAAGCGCACCGTCGTGGTCGGTGCGGGCAGGCTTGTCGGTGCGCCGACAGCATCGCTACTCAAAAAGATGGGCGCGGATGTGTCGATGTTTACGCTCCAAGAAGGGAGTATCGATGACCTCAAAGATGCGGATATTGTCGTATGCGGTGCAGGGAAGCCCGCTTTTATAAAACCAGAGCACGTGAAAGATGGCGTCGCGATTATCGATGCCGGCGCGTCCGAGCAAGCGGGTGTGATACGTGGCGATGCAGACCCCGCGTGCGCCGAGAAGGCATCGGTATTCACGCCGGTCCCCGGCGGTGTCGGACCTGTCGCCGTAGCCATGATCTTCAAGAATTTTCTGGATCTCGTGAAGGTTGCGTAAGACAGAAGAATGCTGCACGCTGCTGATAGGCACAGGAGGATGAAATGCACCTATGGCCTTTGAGGAGGCCGCGTCCCGCGCCTCCACCACCGACTCTGTACGAGCCGCGTTGGATTCACTCGATCCAGGTGAAGCCCGCGTCGCTCTCGTGGAGAGAAGCGGTGACTCGCGCAGCACCGGATACGATGGAGCAGAGTCGTACGTGGATGTTTGGGACACATTTCCGATCCCCCGACACGCGTGCCGCAGAAATCGCGGTGCACTTCGCCTGGTTTGGTCCACATCTCACGATGAGTACTCTCGTGGCGACTATGTCGATGACGCACTATCGTCCGCGTCTCTCGCCGGCGAGTCCGTATGTGCTTGCGTGGTCACGCGACCATTTCCCGGAGCTCGTCGAGCGATTTAAAGAGACAGGATATTTCGGAAACGGGCTCGGGCTCGTCGCGACCGAAAGCACCGGGATGGGCATCTGCCTTGGTGTATGGCTCGGCCTCAATCGGTGCACACCGACGGTGCGTATGCACCAATGCGACAGATTCGCCACATTCCAACACAGCACACTCTTCGCATTCACGGATGCGTGAGATCGAGAATCGGGTGGCCGGCGCTTCGCGCCGGCCTTTTTGCTGCGTTTGGAAGCGGCGAAGTTTTGGGTATACCCTATGAGATACGGGGCTTAGATTTATTGAAGCAAAAAAATGCCTCAAAAAGCCTGAATAATCGAGGAATTTGGCGTTTATATCTCACGGGGTATACTGCTGCCCATGGCACAGCGACGCTTCTTTGTACTCGTCATCTTTCTGGTGGGCGCTGCCCTCGGCTGGTACGTATACAGCTCGCAGGTCAACGCGTCACGCCCTTTCAAGCTGGGGCTCGACCTCTCCGGCGGCACGCAGCTCGTCTACCGCGCGGATCTTGCCGCGCTCCCATCAGCCGATGTCGAAGAATCAATGGCGGCACTCCGCGACACGATTGAGCGTCGCGTGAATCTCTTTGGCGTGGGTGAGCCAATCGTGCAGACCGAGCGCGGCGGCACACTCGCGGGAGCGCCCGAAGAGCGACTCATCGTGGAATTGCCGGGCATCACTGACACACAGAAAGCGATTGATTTGATTGGCGAGACGCCGGTCCTCGAATTCCGACTGCTGAAAGAAGGTGCGGATGTGCCCGAGCTCGTGACGCCTGAAGCGCTCAACGCAGTGTTTGAGCCTGCCGCTATAACCGGCAAAGACCTGACATCGGCGCAGCTACAATTCCAGCAACAGCCGGGGATGATGAATCAAGCAGTTGTTGTCTTGCAATTCAATGCGCATGGCGCAAAACTCTTTGCGGATCTCACCGCGCGGAATACCGGCCGGTACTTCGGCATCTTCCTCGATGGGTCACCGATTTCGGTCCCCGTGATTCAGGAATCAATACCGAATGGCACCGCGGTCATTTCGGGCAATTTCACCCCCGACGTGGCAAAAGAGCTCGCGCGTAATCTGAATTATGGTGCGCTTCCGGTCCCCATCGAGCTCATCTCCACGCAGACCGTCTCGGGCACATTGGGTGAAGAGGCTGTGCGCGACGGACTCATGGCGGGCGTGATTGGCGTGATTGCCGTCGCGATTTATATGGCACTCTGGTACCGCTTGCCCGGCGTACTCTCGGCTTTCGCGCTCCTCCTGTACATACTCGTCAACCTCGCGCTTTTCCAGCTCATTCCCGTCACGCTCACTGCGGCCGGTATTGCCGCATTCATCCTGTCGGTGGGTATGGCGGTGGATGCAAACGTGCTTATTTTTGCGCGCATCAAGGAGGAGTTGGAGGCAGGGAAATCAACGACGGAGGCAATTGCAGACGGTTTCGGCCGCGCGTGGCCGTCGATTCGTGATTCAAACATCTCGTCAATTATCACGGCGATTATTCTCTTCTGGTTTGGCACCTCGATCGTCAAAGGATTCGCGCTCGTCTTCGGCCTCGGCGTCCTGGTCTCCATGCTCACCGCAATCACGGTCTCGCGCACATTCTTGCTCGCACTCGGCATTGACGCGAAGCGCGGTTTTACACGCTTCCTCTTTGGCTCAGGCTTTTCACACTAATATGCACATCGTCAAACACCGCAGCATTTACTTCGCACTCATTGGTGTCATCACCCTTGCGGCGATCGCGAGCGTGGCAATCTTCGGATTGAAAGCGAGCCTCGAATTTACCGGTGGCACGCTCGTAGAAGTGAGCTATGAAGGCACACGACCGACGCACGAGGCCCTCACGCAGAGCTTCGAAGCGGCGGGCTTCGAAGGGTTCTCGCTTCGCGAGACGGGGGACAGTGGCTTTACGCTTCGTGCGCAGAACCTCACGACTGAGCAGCGCACACAGCTCCCGACGTACTTCGCACACGATGGCAAGGCGGCACAGATTCGCCAGCTGACGGAGGTGGGACCGACGATTGGTGTGGAGCTGCGCAACAAATCGCTGATTGCGCTTGCACTCGTCCTCCTCTGCATTTTGCTCTTCATCGCGTTTGCCTTCCGCAAGGTGTCGAAGCCGGTCTCAAGTTGGGTGTATGGATTCGTGGCGATTGTCACCCTCGTACACGACGTGATTGTACCGGTTGGCTTTTTCGCCGTGCTCGGATATTTCACGGGAGCGCAGGTAGACACGCTCTTTGTGACCGCGATTCTCACGGTGCTCGGCTTCTCTATTCACGACACCATCGTGGTCTTCGATCGTACGCGTGAGAATCTCCGACTCAATCAGGAGCATAACCGCAAAGAGCCATTTGAAGTCACCGCAGGGCGTTCGCTCAATCAGACGCTCGTGCGCTCGGTCAACACCTCGCTTACTGTCATCATCACCCTCGCAGTCCTGTACGTCTTCGGACCGGAGTCGACCAAGCCGTTCTCGCTCACGCTCCTCGTCGGCATCATTGCTGGCACCTTCTCTTCCATCGCGCTCGCGACACCGCTCCTGGTGGTCATTGAGAAGTGGAGAGGCAAAAAGGGAAGCAATTAGGCCACATTTGCGACCCATTGACAAGACCTCGAGTAATTGATACAATACACCCATGAATCGTTCTGAGAATTTCTCCGCATCATATGCCTATGCAACCTATACCTATTACGGGAGGCATCTTGCGCACTAATTACAGAAAATAGTTCAGTCGCAAAAGGCCTCCCTCGGGAGGCCTTTTGCTTACGACTCGGAATCTGCGTCGAAGTCTTCGAATCAGATTCCGGATCGCAATCGCGTCCGGTGCAAGTCTAAGACTTGTACGATCTTTGGCTTGCACCATATTCGTAAGAGAGAGGAAAAGAGATGAGTCAGAAATCCCGTCGGCACATCCTCGGAGTGTTCGATTTCGGCCTCCGCGAATTCGCGGAAGGTTTGAAACACGCCATCAACGATCCGATGCGTCCAGTCATCGGCAGTGGTCTCTTCGACCACATCTCGATGTCTGGCCTACGGAGCACACTTCGCTGTGATGGCCACATCTTCACGCTTGTCATGCGTGGCAAAGACAAGCCCGAGTGGCTAGCGCTCGACGCTGCGCAGAGCGAAGAGGCTGTGACGCCGTTCGGCGTTGTCGTCCTCAAGGGAAACGGCAATGTCTGGCAGCGGCTCGCTGGATATCAGCGCATCAGCTTCGTGCTCGACGCTGACCGCGTGAAGTCTCGCGAGGAACTCGAGTCGCTCTTCCCGCATCTCGCGGGGACGAAGCGCGTTGCCAGCGTCGAGCACGCTGCACTGCCGGAGATCCTCAAGGGATTCACCGCGGGCGATTTCGACCCACTCTCCGGTCCGTATCGACACTGACCGCACGATTACATGCAAGCGAAAGCGCCGGCCGGGATGAAAATCCCGCGTCCGGCGCTTCGTTTTTTTCAATATACAAAAGGGAAGGGCGGCGGCATGCAGTGCATGCCGCCGCCCGTTCACCCATATCTGATTACCGTTTGGCGAACTTGAGGTCCCAGTTCGCTTGTGCGACGCAGGTGCCCCAGCCCGTTGGCCGCGGAGGAATTAATCCGTTGTCACGCGCGTTGCAGCGCAGCTGGATTGCGACCGTATCCCAGCACGTTCCCATGATGGGGTTATTCGCTGGTGTCTCAGCGATCAGGCAGATCAGCGGCACCGAGAGGCCAGCCTGCTTCAGACGCTGTACGACGAGATAGCCGGCCATGAGCTCGTTGAGGAGCTGCTGGCCGTCTTCCGTGTTCAGCAGCTGCTTGAGTGCCTCTACTGTTTTCTGGGGAATGGCTTGGGCGTTCATTACCATCCCCTCGTAACTGCCGCACCCATGGTCGAAGCATCGGCCTCTTCCCGAGACTTCTGTTTCGGGACGTGCGCGACGATTTGATATGGAGCCTGTCCGCGCAAGTACTCCGCGAGCCAGCCCGGATAGCGCGCGTCAGTCGTATACTGCGCGCCGACCCGATCCGCAAGCAGTGGACCAACGTCGATCGAGAAGGTCGTCTCGGTACGCAGTTGTTTCGGTGTGAGAGTAGGGGCCATGAATTGTCTCCTTCAGGTTTGCGTTGCAGTACGGCAGGTGCGACGGATACGCTCCATCACCGCTCCGACGTAGTTTCCGAGGTTGAAGACGGGGAGATAGCCATCCGCCATCTGTGGGAAGTGCGCGCGAAGCGACTTCGCGATACCTTGGTGGTCGCCAGCAGTACCGTACTGAATGATCTGACGCACCGCATGCCGCGTCTCTTCACTGCGGAAAGCTTCAATGCACATGACGTGCTCGAGCTTCTTCGTGAAGAGCACGACGGCGACGTGATATGTCGCCGCAATCGCAAATGCCTTGTTGACGAATTCAGTGACGACTTCGTCGCCTCCGACACACTCGTCGCTCAGGCACACGATGACGGCGCTGCAGAAACTCACGTCGCGATTTCCCGATTCCGTAATGATGTTGTAGTCGCGCTTGAGGTACGGCAGAATCTCTGCGAGATCCTTTTCGCCGGATCCGTACGCAAGGACGAGAATGCTGGACTTGCGCCCGCCCCTCGCGCCTTCCTGTGACCAACCACTTGTCATGACAGCTTCCTCCTAGATAGATATGAGTGATGTGAAAGAACAAAAGAACCGATGAGCGGCGCTTCTGTTCCGGTTGCGAATTGCAGTCCAAAACAAAAACCGCCCTCATCACACAAACAAATGCTCGTGTAATAAGGGCGATTTTCTCGCGGTGCCACCTTAATTTATCTCTCACCAGCTCCGCTATGCGACACTGGTTATCTCTGTTACGGGAGATCCCGGATTGCCACTCGCGCAGCAACCTCC
>CAYGFN010000034.1:0-7900 GCA_964349145.1 uncultured Candidatus Saccharibacteria bacterium | reverse complement strand
TCTTCACGCCGCGCCCTTTTTCAATCTCGAGATATTCGAGAAACTGTGATTTCATCTCTTTCAAATCAGCCATTGGGAAATTGTAGCAAAATTGTGCGACGTATAGAAAAATGCGCTATATTCCAGCGATGAGAAAACTTCTCGTCATCGCTGCGGAACAAGAGGTGCACGGCACGTCCCCGGGTCCGCACACTTTTAAGACCGCGCATGAAACCGAGTTGATAGGTGCCGCAGGGGAGACACTTCAGATTATCGTCGCCACCCCTGCCGAAGCATCCGCACACTATGCCGACGCGGAAGTAGTTGCCGCGTTTCCGCTGCGTATGCCAAGAGCTGCAGAGATACCGAGCGCGAAGTGGCTTCACTCCTTCTCCGCGGGCGTCGACAAGATACTTACTCCGGAAGTGGCTGCGTCGAGCGTGTTACTAAGCAGCTCGAAAGGCATACATGCGACGCCCATTGCAGAACACATCATCACCTTCTGCCTGATGCACGCACGAGGGTTCGTGAAATCAAACGCGGCGCAGCGTGCGCGTCATTGGGAGAAGAACGAATCGCTCAAAGAATTTTGCGACTCGCGCGTGCTCATCGTCGGCCTCGGCTCCATCGGCCGCGAGGCGGCCCGACTTGCGCATCAATTCGGTGCGCATGTGAGTGCGGTCTCGCGATCCGGAAAGGGGAAGCCGGATTTTGTGGAACGACTGGAGACGGCCGCGATGCTCGACGAGATGTTGCCCGAGGCGGATTTCGTGGTGATCACGATGCCCGGGACTGATGAGACGAGACACCTTTTTGATAAATCAAAATTCGCACTGATGAAAGCGAGCGCCGTCCTCGTGAACATTGGGCGCGGCTCGATTGTGAATGAGCCTGATCTCATCGAAGCGCTCAATAGCGGCACAATCGCCGGCGCGGGACTCGATGTATTTGAGAAAGAGCCGCTTCCCACCGAGAGCCCACTGTGGGATTTGCCAAACGTAATCATCACCCCTCATCACTCCGGTCTCTCGCACCGCTATATGGACCGCGCGATTACGTTGCTCTGCGAAAATTTGCACGCATACATCACAAGCGCCCCACTTCCATCACTCGTCGACAAAACACTTGGATACTAAAGATACTTCTTCTTTTTCAGATTCTCCGGCAGGTACGATTCTTCGTCATAGAAAGCGTAGCCTTTGTGATACCCGAGTTCTTTCATCAGTTTCGTGGGAGCATTCCTCACTTTCATCGGGATCGGCAGGGCACCATGCTCCTCGACATCAGCCATGGCTTCGAGATACGCGTCGTATGATTCGCGACTCTTATCTGCTCTCGCGAGATATGCGACGCCATGCGCAAGATTAATCGCACATTCGGGATAGCCTACCGACTCGCACGCGCGAAAGACCGCATTCGCGACGACGAGCGCCGTCGGCTGCGCGAGGCCGATGTCTTCTGATGCGAAGACCACCATGCGGCGCGCGATAAATATCGGATCCTCTCCCGCTTTCACCATGCGCGCGAGATAGTACAGTGCCGCATCGGGCTGCGACGCGCGCATAGATTTTATAAACGCGGAAATAGTATTGTAGTGCTCATCACCTTTTTTATCGTACCGAATGTGCGTCGATTGCATCGCTTCTTTGAGCGAGGTGAGAGTAATGTCGCCGTACAGTTTCCCGGCAGTCTCGAGAGTCGTGATTGCCCGACGCGCATCGCCCGTCGCCATACGAATGAGCCACTCGCGCGCATCTTTTGGAATCTTCAATTTCGTGCGCTTCAAAATCTTCTCCATTTCTTTTTCTGTATGTTCGTGCAAGACAAAGACGCGCGCACGAGAGAGGAGCGGAGAAATGATTTCGAAGGAGGGGTTCTCGGTAGTCGCGCCGATGAGTGTGATGTCGCCGCGCTCGACGAAGGGGAGAAGAAAATCTTGCTGCGCCTTATTGAAGCGATGAATTTCGTCGACAAAAAGTATCACCGGCTTTCGAAAGAGAGCGGCCGCCTGCCTGCCGTCAGGCAGGCGTTTTGGAATTACTTTTTTGATGTCATCCTTGCCGGCTTCGACCGCGGAGAGTTCGTGAAATTCTGCATCGAGCGCATTCGCGTATATTCTCGCGAGAGTTGTTTTGCCGGATCCCGGTGGGCCCCACAAGATAAACGAGAAAAGTTCTCGCTTCTCGATTGCCACGCGTAGCGGCTTCCCGACGCCGGTCAGGTGATCCTGCCCGACAAATTCATCGATCGTTTTCGGCCTTATGCTTGAAGCGAGGGGTTCCATATGCCTCACTGTATCAAAGAAGGTCCGCGGTACTTCCCCGAGAAAAGAACGCTGCTATAATGCGGCCATGAATAAAAAAATACTGTTTGTCCTCATTGGCGCCGTTATCCTCATCATCGCCGGCGTCCTCGTTTACATGACTATGAAAAAGGCCCCTCCGGTTGTTGCGAATACCCCGCAAGAGACCACGAATGCCTCATCTACGGCGAATCAGGTGCAGGCACAAGAGGTCGCCATCGGTACGGGCGCTGAAGCCGTGCCTGGGGCTACCGTGTCTGTCCTGTATGTCGGCCAATTTCCGGATGGCACCGTTTTTGACTCTTCCGCGATGCACGAGAATAAGCCATTTACGTTCGTTCTGGGCGCAACTGAAGGGCCTGCCCCCATCGCAGGCTTCCAAATCGGCATCAACGGTATGAAAGTCGGCGGCGAACGCGTCATGTCGATCCCTCCTGCACTCGGTTACGGCGAGCAGGAAATCAAGGGCACGGATGGCAAAGTCGTGATTCCGGCCAATTCGACGCTTGTTTTCAACGTAAAGCTCGTTGAGGTGAAGGCACCGGCAAATCAGTAGCGTCTGTAGGGCAATCACAGTAGTGCGGAGGCGAAATTCGGCTCAAAAACCCCCGCGTCAAATACGATTTCGGGGGCTTTTTGTATGGCTTTTTCAGCCCTTGAAAGGCTTGCAAAAGCAATGGATTCATGATAGTATCATCCCATGCTTACGAAGCGTAAGAAGGCTAATGAAATCGCGAAGACATCGCGACACGACACTGACACGGGGTCTCCCGAGGTCCAGGTCGCCATTCTCACGCGCCGCATTGAGGAGCTTTCGCAGCACCTTTCGAAGAATAATAAGGATAAACACTCTCGCCGCGGCCTTTTGGGCCTCGTCGCGGACCGCCGCAAGCATCTCAAGTACCTCGAAGAGAACAACAAGCGCGCCTACGGCACGCTGGTCAAGAAACTTGGTCTCAAGAAGTAACGCGTGAGCCTGATGCTCCGTGAGCTATAATCCGTGTAGCGGATAGAATTTTTAATACGTTTAGGCTAGTGGCTACACCCTAGCGAGTAACAATTATTTGTATGGCTATTATCAAACATCCAGAACAGCGCGTCGGTGTTTTTATCGACACGCAAAATCTCTACCACAGCGCGAAGAACCTGTATCATGCGCGAGTCAATTTCGGCAACGTACTTAAGGATTCCGTTGCTGGTCGTCGCCTCATTCGCGCTCGCGCCTATGTGGTCACGACGGACACGCAAGAGGAGAAGAATTTCTTCGAAGCGCTCGGCAAAATTGGCATTGAGACGCGCACCAAAGACCTCCAGGTCTTCTTCGGCGGTGCAAAAAAGGCGGATTGGGACGTCGGCCTTGCTGTCGATGCCATCACTGCGGCTCCAAAGCTCGACACCGTGATCCTCTTTACGGGCGACGGCGATTTCGTGCCGCTCGTCGAGTACCTCCGCACCCACTCAGGGTGTCAGGTAGAGGTCGCATCCTTCGGACGCTCGACCTCCGGCCGCCTCAAAGAATCGACCGATCACTTCCTTGACCTTGATCAGGACCCCAAGCGTTATCTCCTCAACTACCGCCCCGTCCGCGGACGTGCAGGTCGCCCTACGGCGGCGAATGCGGTACCTGAAGACACCAACGACGCAGACGTCTTGAAAGAAATCGCCGAGAATTCGAAAATTACCGGCATCGAATAATCGAAACGAAAAGTAAAAGCCCCGCGAAAGCGGGGTTTTACTTATTGGGCGCGCATTTCGCGGCGGGAGGAGACGTAGGAGAGTGCGACGAAGACGAGGCCGACAAGGCCGGTAATCACCTCGGGTACGTGTACGAAGATGCCGACGAGCATGGCGAGCGCGAGGCCGAAAATCGCGTAGTGTGCGCCGTGCTCGAGATAGGGGAGGCTCTCGAGCGTCTTCGCGCGCACGAGCGCGACGGTGAATGTACGGACGAAGAGCGCACCGATACCAAGGCCTGCAACGATGACAGGCAAATTCGAGGTGATGGCAAATGCTCCGACGACACCATCGAGAGAAAATGCAGAGTCCAAGACGTTGAGATAGATAAAGAGCGCGAGCCCCGCCTTCGCGGCGATTTCACCCGCTTCTATTTCGAATGATTGTGCGATGCCCTCGATCACGATGAAGAGTACAACGCCGATGAGCCCCGCGATGAGGAGCGTCCCCGCCTCGTGTGGCAGGAAGAAGGCGCACGCAAGGAGAACGAGAAGCACGAGCGCAATTTCAATCGCCTCGATACCGCCCCAACGCGACAGGTGCCGCTCGATGGATTTTATCCAGTGCACCGTCTTTTTGTGATTGAAGAAATATTTAAGTGACACGAGGAGGAGGAACGCGCTGCCGAAAGCCGCGATTGCGACGTGCGCACCTTCGAGGTAGTGACTGTACGCAGCCGCATCGGTAAATGCCAGCTGCATAACGGCAAGCGGGGAGAGGCCGGCCGCTGCCGCGACGATGAGTATGGGGAAGACGAGGCGCGTACCGAATACCGCAATCAAAATGCCCCAGGTGAGAAAACGCTGCTGCCATTCGGCATTCATGCGCTGCAAGACCTTCGCATTTACCACCGCATTGTCGAAGGATAGGGTCGTTTCCAAGATTGCGAGGAGGATTGCGAGGAGGAGCGCCGCCGTACCGCCCCAGATAAATACTGCGGCGAGTGCGACGATAGAAATAAGCGTCGGCGCAATGAAGAGTTTCATAGTGCGGGATATCGTAGCACACCCAGTCAGTAGAATGTGCCTTCTGCTTACCTCGACATCAATACAGGCCACGGAATCATCAAAGTGCCAAAGTCGGAAAAGGAGGACTGACGCCGTGGCAGGACGGCATGCCGCCTGCCACAAAGGCACATTTCACTGCTGGGCACATCATCACACATCATTGGAATTTCAGGCATTTCCTGCTACGCTGCCTACATTAGCCACTAGTGCGGCCTTGGGATAGGTAGCTCTCAAACGGAGGTTTGAGACCTAAAATCCGAAGGTCGCTCAAAGACATGGAAAAGAAAGTGTATACCCTCCAAATTGGAGGGCAGGAGATGTCCGCAGAGTTTAACGACTGGGCGGATCAGGCGACAGGATCAGTATTACTCAGGTACGGCAACAGCGCAGTCCTCGCCACAGTGGTGATGGGCTCGAAGGAGTCCGACAAGGACTACTTCCCACTGTCTGTCGAATACGAGGAGAAATTTTATGCAGCCGGCGCCATCCTCGGCTCGCGCTTCATACGCCGCGAAGGCCGCCCCTCGGAAGAGGCGGTACTCTCCGGCCGCATTGTCGACCGCACCATCCGCCCGCTCTTCCCGCAGGGAATGAAGAAGGACGTACAGGTCATGATTACAGTGCTCTCGATTGAGGAGTACGACACCGACGTGCTCGCGGTCAACGCCGCGTCACTCGCCATCGCCACTTCAAACATCCCGTGGAATGGTCCCGTCTCCGCGTCTCGAATCGAACTCGACGAGACCGGCGAATTCATCGTAAACCCCACGTACGCGCAGCGAGAGGCGGCAGGGAAGCGTATGGACCTTCTCGCCTGCGGCAAAGATGGTCTCATCAACATGATTGAAGTCGGTGCCAATGAAGTTTCCGAAGAGGTGCTCGAGAAGGCCTTTGTCAAAGTCTCGGAAGAAATCGAGAAGATTCAGGCATGGCAGAAAATGATTGTCGCAGATCGCGGCGCCGAGAAGATTCCGTTTAAGGCACCGGAAGCGCCTGCTGAAATCCGTGCCGCATTCACCGAATTCGTAGAGCCGAAAATCGAGAACGCTGTATTCGGCTCTGCAGATGGCAACACGGGCAAGAAGAATATCTACGCGCTGAAAGGTGAGTGGATGAAATACGCAGCAGAGAAATTCCCTGAGGCAAAGTCTGGTCTCTTCGACAATCTGTACGAAGAGCGCGTGAATGATTACATCCACGACGAAGCAATCAAGAATGGTCGTCGTGCAGACGGCCGCAAGCTCGATGAGATCCGCCCGCTCTTCGCGCAGGCAGGTGGCCTCTCTCCGGTTGTGCATGGCGCCGGACTCTTCTATCGCGGTGCAACACACGTGCTCGGTGTCCTCACCCTCGGTGGTCCGGGCGACGCTCAGCTTATAGACACCATCGAATACCAGGAGGCGAAGAAGACCTTCATGCTCCACTACAACTTCCCGCCATTCTCCGTCGGGGAAACAGGACGCGTGGGCGGTATGAACCGTCGCGCAATCGGCCACGGCGCACTCGCTGAGAAAGCACTGCGCGCTGTGTTGCCGCAAAAAGAAACATTCCCCTACACGGTCCGCATCGTGTGCGAATCGCTCGCATCCAATGGCTCGACCTCGATGGCGTCCGTGTGCGCAGGTACGCTCGCACTCATGGATGCGGGAGTCCCCATCACGCGCCCTGTCGCCGGTATCGCGATGGGCATGATGTCTGATGCCGCAGCAGGTGAGTACAAGGTCCTCACAGATATTCAGGGACCGGAAGATCACCACGGAGACATGGACTTCAAAGTCGCCGGCACGGAAGCGGGCGTCACGGCCGTCCAGATGGATGTGAAAGTCGAAGGCGTACCGCTCAAGGTACTCGTCGAAGCGTTCAAGCAGGCGAAAACCGCACGCATGCAAATCCTTGGCGTCATCACCAAAGAAATCCCGACTCCGAGAGCGGATATCTCACCGCGCGCACCGAAAATCTTGGTCACGCATGTCCAGGTCGATCAGATCGGCCTCGTCATCGGCCCCGGTGGCAAGATGATTAACGGCATCAAAGAGCGCACCAAGTGCGATGAAATTACTATCGAGGACGACGGCACCGTATTCGTCACGGGAAGGAACGGCACCGCCGAAGCTGCGCTCAAGGAGATCGAGGATCTCACGCGTGAATACATGGTGGGTGATCGATTTGAAGGACCGGTCGTTCGCATTATGGACTTCGGAGCATTCGTAAAAATCGGACCGAACAACGACGGTCTCGTGCACGTCTCAGAAGTCGCACCGTTCCGAATCAACAAAATCACGGATGCGGTGCAAATCGGCGACGTGGTTCCCGTTGTTCTCAAAGAAATCGACGAGAAAGGACGCTATAATCTCTCTATCAAAGCAGCGGATCCGGACTGGGCCTCGAAAAAGGGCCTGAAGCCGGCCGAGGGCGGAGATACCTATGGTGGACGAGAGCGCAGGGACCGCAAATTCTAACAATCCTCCACAGGATCCCTCAGGAGCACCGCCCGTTGTGGGCGGTGCTCCTCTCATACCGCCTACGCCTCCCGTTGCACCGACACCTCTGCCGACTCCCTCACCAGCGACTCCTCCTGCACCCGCACCCTCCACACCAACACCGGTGCCTCCTTCCATACCCACGCCACCGCCTCCTTCACCGTCGTCGCCTCCGACACAAGCGGTGCCCTCCACCTCTCCTCCTCCGCCGACAATCGCGCCCCCGTCCCCCGCGCCGACGCCTGCTCCTCCCGCGGTCACTCCCGCCCCCATCATCCCTGTTGCCGCTCCGCCTGTGGCGGCAAGCGCCGCTCAGGCGCTACCGACGCCGCCCATCGCACAAGAGAGCGAGACGGGTATTCAAGGGGAGATGCAGAAAATACTTGCCGGGACAAAGC
>CAYGFN010000033.1:0-8008 GCA_964349145.1 uncultured Candidatus Saccharibacteria bacterium | reverse complement strand
CCAAGAATTAATCATTACGTATATCTATTATGTCTAACGATCAAATCATCGAAGAAGTTGAGAAGATGACTGTCCTCGAGCTCAATACGCTCGTGAAGGCCATCGAAGAGAAGTGGGGAGTTTCTGCAGCGGCAGTTGCCGTCGCGGGACCGGCCGCAGCAGCAGCCGAAGAGAAGTCGGAATTCGACGTCGAGCTTACCTCGATGGGCGAACAGAAGATCGCAGTCATCAAGGTGGTGAAGGAGGCGCTCGGACTCGGCCTCGCCGAATCCAAGACACTCGTCGAATCTGCTCCTGCCATGCTCAAAACCGGCGTGAAGAAGGAAGATGCCGAGGCGTGGAAGAAGAAGATCGAGGAGGCTGGAGGAAAAGTTACTCTCAAGTAACTTTTCCGGGGCGACGAGGACTACGGTCCGAGAAGTGTCGAAAATCAGCAAATTTTCGACCAAAGTTACTCTCAAGTAACCAACCAATGCGCAAAAACGGCTCCCTTGCGGAGCCGTTTTTGCGTAGGTATGTTTGCATACAGGAGGAAGTTCTCATGTGGAAATTTTCGCTGCCGCTTCTGTATTTTGCGGCTCGCCTCGATACCGAGGAGTACCGAGCCCGCAATCTGCGGCTCGCCATCGTGCTGAGCCGCTATTTCAGGATTTATCTGCCGCAGAAAGACGGAGGTCTCATGGTCGACCTTGTCGCTGCTGGCATGTCGGTAGAGAAGGCGCACGAAATCGTCTTTCGCCGTGATGTCGAAGCGTTGTGGAAATGCCACATCGTGCTCTGCATTTTCGACGGTGCGCCGGTTGATTCGGGCGTCTCATGGGAACAAGGATTCGGTTACCCCACGGGTAAAGAGTGCTTCGCAGCGCGGTTCGATGGCGTGAAGCCGCTCCCGACGGGCGAGAATCCGATGTTGCAGCAATCGCTCGAACAGAAGTTTGCTTTCGTTTCGGAAACTGAACTCCTCGATTGGGCTCATCACTATCGCTTGTCGATCATGAGCAGAATTCGGATGACCCTCGCCTCTACCTTCTTGCGAATGGTGCTGAGGAATCGGTAACAGCGCGGACTACATGGCGGCGGATCAGATGATCCGCCGTTTGAGTTTGTTCGATGCGGCGGTACGATGCGAGGGTGAACGATGTCTATCTCGGCTTAGGTACGAATCTTGGTGATCGCATCGCGAACCTTCGCGAGGCACTCTCTGCACTCGAGCAGCATGTCGCCGTCGCGAACAAGTCTTCTGTGTACGAGAGTCTTCCGCAGGGAGTAGGAGAACAGCCGCTCTATTTGAATATGGTCGTCGAAGTCTCAACGACGCTTACCCCGCATGCGCTATTGGCCGCGGTGAAAGCTGTGGAGTCTGCTCGGGGACGCGCACCGCATTCGCACAATCTCCCGCGCCCCATCGATATCGACATCCTCATGTATGGCGAATGTGTGGTGAGTGAGGAGGACCTCACCATCCCACACCCGGCACTTCACGAGCGCGCATTCGTGCTCGTACCGCTTGAAGAAATCGCCGCACTTCATATGCACCCGACACGTGGCCGATCAATCATCGATTTGCTCGATGCGCTCGGCGGCTACGACGCACTCGTCTGGCGTGCGGAACATCAGCTATGACCTTTGAATGGGGGACGCGCACCTTTGTGATGGGCATTGTGAATGTCACGCCCGACTCCTTCTCAGGGGACGGGGTCACGAATGTCGAAGCGGCCGTCGCGCAGGGCATACAGATGGAAATGAATGGCTCAGACGTACTGGATATCGGCGGAGAGAGTACACGCCCCCGCTCGACACCGGTGTCTCTGAGAGAGGAACTCGACCGTGTGATTCCCATTATCGAGCAATTAGCACAGACGGTGCAGATTCCGCTTTCTATAGACACGTACAAAGCGGAGGTTGCAGCGCGTGCAATCGAAGCAGGTGCGTCAATCATTAACGATGTATGGGGAGGCCGAATGGAGCCGGAAATTTTGAGAGTCGCCGCTGAGAAAAATGCGACGATAATTTTGATGCACAACAGAAGTATGCCAAAAGATGCTGCTCAGGAAGAAAGACTCGGCGGGCGATATGTCGGTGTCGAGTACGCAGACCTCATTGGCGACATCAAAAAAGAATTGCAGGAACAGATAGCCATGGCCCGTGCTGCGGGAGTCCCGAATGAAAATATTATTGTCGATCCCGGTATCGGGTTTGGCAAAACGGTCGAGCAAAATCTTGAGCTCGTGCGCCGCCTCGATGAGATAAAAGCTCTCGGCTATCCGCTGCTCGTCGGACCATCTCGAAAATCATTTGTCGGCTACACGCTGAACCTTCCGCCGGAGGAGCGACTCGAGGGAACCGCCGCCGCTGTCGCTCTGTGCATCGATCGCGGAGCCGATATGGTACGCGTGCACGACGTACAGGCGATGGTGCGGGTCGCAGCGCTCTCCGATGCGGTGGTGCGCTCGCATACTGCTATCCACAGGCACCCCTGACCCCCTCGCATCGGTGTTACTATCCGAGTATATGAAAGAAGATTTCTTGGCCACATTCATAGGAAATAAGGAGCGCGCGCAGCTTATGCGCGTCTTTGTCTTTAACCCGTCGGAAGTCGTATCGCTCGCAGCCGCTGCGAAGCGTGCAGGTATATCAAGCAAGGCCGCGATGCGTGAGCTCAAGATGCTTGAGAAAATCGGATTGGTAAAAAAAGGCCGCTCATTTGCAGTCGTCCTAGCAAATGGCACGAAGCGTGTCGTCCAGAGCAAGCAGCGCGAGGATCTCTGGATGCTCAACAAAGATTTCAAGCAGTTGCGAGGTGTTTCGGGATTCATTCACGAGACATCACCCGTGAAGTTCGACAACATCGTCGGAGCGCTTCGTCCGGGAGGCAAAATCTCAGCGGTCATTCTCTCGGGCGCTTTTATGGGAGACCCCACGCGGCCCGCGGATCTGATCGTGGCTGCTGACCCGCTGAATGAGCGGAAGCTCGAGACGGCGATTCGTCAGCTTGAGCCACAATTCGGTCGCGAGATTCGCTTTGCGGCATTTTCGACTCCCGAATTCCGCTATCGTCTCACTATCCAAGATCGGCTCATCCGCGATACCTTGGACTTCCCGCATTTGGTGCTTTTGGACAGAACTCGGTTACTTTAGCTCGACCTGCCTGCCGGCAGGCAGGTTTCCCGCATCTCGTACTTCTCGATAGGACACGTCTTTTGTAGACCTGTTCATGAAGGATGTGTCTCAATTTTCGAACGATTGGCAAACGGCTTAATTGAGCCACGCGGCTATCCACACGACGCCAAGGCATGGCCGCAGGACGCGCACGGGGAGGTTATCATTAAGCGCATAAGGGGTCGAAACCTTAAGTCCTTTTAAAAATTATTCGTTAAGTTCTTCATATTATGATAGTTACGCAGTCAGCAGGCGCGGTACAGGGATCCTTCTACGATCTCTGGTTTACTGTCGCCCAATACGTCCCGGCCATTTTGGCTGCGGTCGTCGTGTTTCTCATCGGGTGGATTGTCGGCATCATCCTCTACCGCGTGGTGGTTGAGGTCGTGCGGGTGCTTCGTCTTGATGACGCGCTTCGCGCGGCAGGTGTCAACGAAGCTGCCAAACAGGCGGGATTCCACCTCGATGTCGGCAGATTCTTGGGCCGTCTCGTCGAGTGGTTCGTCATTTTGGTCTTCCTCATCGCGTCACTCGACATTCTCGGGCTTACGCGGGTAACGATTGCTCTCCAGACAATCGTGCTCCTCTACCTCCCGCAGGTCATCGTCGCATCGCTCATCATCATCTTGGGCGCAATTGTGGCGGAGATTGTGCGTGGCCTCATCTCGCATTCGGGTAAGGCGACCGGTGCACATGGCGCCAACCTTGCGGGTACCGTCGCCAAGTACGCGATTCTCGCGTGGGCGGTAATGGCAGCACTCCAGCAGCTCGGCATCGCGGCAGACATGATCCAGACGCTCTTCACGGGTATCGTGGTCGCGCTCTCGCTCGCATTTGGCCTCTCGTTTGGACTCGGTGGCAAAGAAGCAGCAGCTCGTACCATCGAGCGCCTGCGCTCTGAGATCCAGCACAACAGGTAATTCGACCTTCGTGCCCTCAACACGGCTCCGCTTCGGCGGAGCCGTGTCGTTTGGTAGACTCTTCGTATGCAAGCAGTCATTCTCGCCGCAGGTCGTGGCACGCGCATGGGGTCGCTCACCGAGAGCATTCCGAAACCGATGATCGTAGTCTCCGGTCGCCCGATAGTGGAATACATCGTCGACTCACTTCCCGAGGACGTATCCGAAGTAATATTCGTCGTGGGATACCTCGGCGTTCTCATCAAAGAACATTTTGGCGATACGTACAAGGGAAGAAAGATTGTGTATGTGGAGCAGAATACGCTCGACGGGACAGCAGGCGCACTCTGGAAGGCGCAGGCATTTGTACGTGAACGTTTTCTTGTCCTAAACGGAGATGATATCTGTCAGGCTGCTGATATTCTCGCCTGCGCGTCGTCGCCGGACTGGGCAATTCTCGTGCAGCGGGTCGACGACGTGGGCACGGCGGGTAAAGTGATTGTAGATGACCGGGGCTTCGTCACTGAAATTCAGGAAAAGGAAGTACACAGCGGGGGCCCCGGACTCGCGAACACGGCAAACCTCTTTCTCTTGGATACACGCGTATTTTCATACCCGCTCGTCCTCAGACCGGGGAGTGATACCGAATACGGATTGCCGCAAACGGTGGTGCAGGCGTCGAGCGACATCCCGATTCGCACGGTAGAGGCGCATGCACTCATTCGGATTTCTGAACCGGCGGATATCGCGCGCGCCGAGGGGTTACTTGCGGAGATCGGAAAGATTCACTGAGCTGCCGACACTGATACTGTGTCGCTGTACTATCCCCGCGTTCATCTGCAGGATGTAGCGCGCTTCTGACGTGGCTCGAATGGTATAGGGTTCTCCAGCCTGTACGTTCTCCGCTATTTGCACGATAGTGCCGTTGCTCTCCATCCACATGATGTCTGTCGGGAAGCGTGTCCACTCGGCTGTCACCGAATAGTAGCCATCTTCGTCATACACGAATAACATGCCGTTGCGAGCGGGGATTGAGTCGTAGGCTGTGAGACCCTTGAAACGCGCTTCGGGAGTGCGAGCGACCCGTACGTTGAAGGTGATGAAATCAATGGTTATCTTTTCGGTCGAGAAGACCGGCATCCAGTCGTAGCCGTACGTGACCTCCTCTCTATAGATATATCCGACTGTCGCGAGCGTGACGAGAATGGCGACGACGACGCCCCGCCACAAGTGGTGTCCTCTACCGATTGCGAGTTGCGACATAGGTGGTATCAGAAGGAGCGGCTGCGCGCTCCCATGATTCTTTACATTGTGCCAGATAACTGCCCTCATCTGCCATAATCTTTTCCACTGCTGCGCGAGCGTTCAATTTGAGAAACTCACGCGTATTGTTGTGGTTGATAATCTCCATAATATTGTCGACAAATTTCGTCGTATCGTGTGGCTCGCACAAAAAGCCGCTTACTTTATCCTCGAGAAATGACTCGGCAGTCCCCACGGGCGTCGTGACAATAACGGACCCGCTTGCTGCTGCCTTCTGAATCGTGTGGTCATACTCATCCTCCCGCGAGGTGACGAGAAAAATATGTGCGGTTTTGAAGTACGAAGAGAGGTTTTCCGTCCAATTTTCAAACATCACGCGATCAGCGATACGGAGATGCGCTGCGAGTGCCTTGAGCCGCGATCGGAGGCGCCCCTCGCCGACGATGACGAGTCCGATATGGCTATACCGCTTGAGTGCTTCTGAGACAATAGTGATTGCGTGCTGCACATTGTGTGTCTGCGTGAGTGGCGCGACCACAAGGACGACGATATTAAACTGCGGGTATTTTGCACGGAGATCAACGCGCACGGCTTCGTCTCGGAATGCTTGCACGTCGATGAAATAGGGGACGACTCTCGTGCGCTCGCCCACGCTCGCTCCGACTCCCGCAATAGCCGCGCGAATGTTTTCTGAACTCACTTGAATACCCGACGCGTGCCGAATCACGGTGCGCGCGATATAGGCACGCAGGGCATTTCCCGGCGCTTCGCTCCAAAAATGCGGCGTAAAGATATTACGCTCGATGGATACATGAAGCGGTTTTGCGTATTGCCACGCAAGAATCGCCGCAGCAATACCCGCGCCACACGGGTCGTCTGCGCTGATGAGGTCGGCCTGAAAGGTGCCTTGAAAGCAAAGCTCGCGCCGCCCTGCCCGCACAGCGCCGAGTGGACTGAGAAGAGAGACGTATGAATTCGTCGGAATGAGCCAGAGTGACTTGGAGATTTTGCGCGGTTCAAATCGGTCGCGGTGTTTGTTGATTACGATGACGACGAGCCGATGGCACAGGGACGAGTATTGCTCAACGCGCAATCGTGCAGCCGTGCCGTCTTTGAGGACATTAACGTCGCTCGTAATCAAGAGGACGTTCATGCCGGACTGACCTTCCATATGACAATTATATAGGAACGCCGAGAAATGTCCCCGTGTTAGTATGAGGTGGTGTATGGAGCCTACTCTCGCTCAAGCGGCGCGTACCTTTGAAAAATTCACCAGACACCTCACCGATGCGCACGTGATTGGCGTCGATGTGGGCACCGCTTCCATCAAGGTGGTACAACTTCGCCGCGGCGCCTCGATGCCCATTCTTGAGACGTTTGGAGAAATCAGCCTGGGCATGTACGAGGGTGTGGAAGATGGGAAAAAGAGTACCAGTGCGCCGTCGCATCATGCCGAGGCGCTGCTCGATTTGGTGCACGAGGTGCGTGCAAGCGCGCGCCGAGGCGGCTTTGCGATCCCGCTCTCTGCGGCGCTCACTTCGGTCGTCGATATGCCGAAGCGCGACGATGAACAGATGCGTAGGATTGTCCCCGTGGAGGCCCGACAATATATTCCGCTTCCACCGGAGCGCGTCACGATCGATTGGTATGTCATCGAGGATGCACAGGCGACAAATGCCTTTGATGCAATCCAAACAGGCGAGCACGTAAAACCGGTTATGCAAAAAGTGTTTCTTGCAGCAGTCGATAATGATGCGATTCGCGATTATGCGCTGCTAGCCAATTCAGCGCACGTGCACATGCGGTTTTCGGAAATCGAGTGCTTCAGCGTAATGCGCGCATGTGCGCGAGGTCGCTCGGGACCCGTGCTCATCATCGACCTTGGGGCATCGGCGACGAAAATGTATCTTTCGAACGAACGTCACATCATTACCGCTACACACGTCGTCCCCTTTGGTGGCCAAGAATTTTCCGCAGGAATTATGAAGGAACTGGGGAACGATTTTGCGCAGGCCGAGAAAAGTAAGCGCGAACTCGGATTGCTGGCGCTCGACGGGAACGTGCCCGACAGCGCACGCATATTTAAAGTGCTGAGCGCGGGTCTGGATAAGATTTGTGTGGATGTGAAGCGCGTACTTTCTGACAACGGACTGAATGAGGGCGCCACAGCGCACATCGTGCTCACGGGCGGCGGCGCGCGTATGCCCGGTATTGCCACGTATATGCAAACGCATCTGCAGCGCGAGATTGCAATCGCGAGTCCGTTTGATGAGGCACAGGGCCCGTTTGTTCTCGAGGAAATGCTTCGTGAGGTGGGGCCAAAGTTCGCCGGTGCTATGGGGGTCGCGCTTCGTGCACTTGTGTGATTCGCGGGCGCCTCCCAAGCAGCTTTTCGGTGGCTCTACAGAGGGTTTAAATACCTATTGGCGCGATAATTTGACACCCCTAAGGCTCTCGCATATACTCCGCTCTACATATGTGTTCGGAAAACACGGCTAATTCACGGCAACCGTAAGGGGGAGGAAACTCCATTACCTTAGGTGGCCGCGAGAAGCGGCCTTTTTCACGCCTCACGGCACGAATACGTATGTTGCTCGTTGACATACGAAGATGACATCAAGACCGTACATGCGGGAATTTCTCGTATGCACGGATGAATCAAATGAAACAAAACAAAAAACATCTCG
>CAYGFN010000032.1:0-8757 GCA_964349145.1 uncultured Candidatus Saccharibacteria bacterium | reverse complement strand
GGCGGATACGGAAGTGCGATGGATTATTACTCCACGCCGAGTGTTGCAGAGCCTCAATATTACGATGGCGGGTGCGGCAGCGGATGGGATTGCGATACCTCTGCCGCCCCCGTTGACTGGGGAGATCCGGACGGGTACGGGACAATGTACACGCCCACGGTTCAGGATTCCGCATGGCCGCCGGACAATTACGACTACAACTTCACACCTGCTAATCCCGGCATCGATTACAACTTCGACTCGATGGTAACGAGCCCTGAAGCTTCGTGGGTGGACTACAACCCAATCACCCTCGAGCCAGACGGCCGCGCATGGCCGCCTTCGAATTATGATTACAATTACGCGCCGGAGAGCGGGCAATCGCAACAAGATTTATGGAATCTACCGACAGGGTGGCGGTCAGGTGAATACGATACGCCGGGAGACGGGTCTGGTGGCCTTCAAATCGCGCCAGGCGCCGGCGGTGGACAGCAGCCGGTCTACTACTACACGACGAACAACACAAATAATACGAACACCACGAACAATACATTCAACACCTCTATCAACAACAATGCACGCACTACGATTCTTCAACAGCAACAGCAAATAAACGTAAACAACCAGTGGGGGCTCTCCGAGACGGAATTCTACGGACGCGGCGGGCAGCCGAGGTACGCGGGAGGAAGCAGCTATTACGCACCGGCATGGTATGAGACAGCACTCCCCGGGTGGGGCACTGTAGCTATACCGCTCCTGCCGACACAGTACCGACCTGATGGGTATGAATGCCGTGGCTCGGGTACGAGCATTGCAGGCGCGCTCGGCCTCGCCGGCAGCAACTTTGGCCTCTCACTCGGATTGAATTATCAAGACGGCAATCCATGCTCGTACTACAGCAGCTATGGGGGGTACGTTGGTGCGTACGGCACGAGCTATGGCAGTGGAGGATCTGTCGCGCCGCAGCGAATCGCACCCACGTGCTCAATCACGCTTTCGGATTCTTCGATTGCGTACGGGGGCTCGTCGGTCCTCTCATGGTCGTCGTCGAACGCTACGGCAGCGTCGCTCAATGGATTCGGTAGCGTCCCGCTGTCGGGCACGCGGGCACTCAGCAATCAGACGGTATCGCGAACATACGGCATCACCGTGACGGGAGCTGGTGGCACGGGCGCATGCTACACGACTCTCTCCGTGGGAGCGCAGCCGCCAGGGCCGACCTGCCAGATTTCTGCCAATCCGAGCTCGATTCGTAGAGGTGAGACCGTCAATCTTGAGTGGCGAGCGCAGAATGCGACTGAGGCCGCGCTCTCAGGGATAGGAGGGGTGCCGTTGCAGAGTGGTCGCGTCGTTGCGCCCACGGCAGATGTCACATACACGCTTGCCTTGAGGGGCACGGGTGGTCGCACAGGCTCCTGCACTGTCAGTGTCGACGTCCGGTAAGTGCTCGCGCGGTCGAAATACCCAAAAAATAGATATCCCGAGGAGCTCCTTGGGGCACATGGCGCGCTTATTCCCTGGGGTATATAATCTGCCTGTCGAAGCTTAATTACATAGTAGCGTTTAAGAGAAACATTTATATGGTACGAACAGCCAATCCGGCACTTCTCAAGCCGATGAACCTCTCTGATGAACTCGAAGCAGTCATCGGCAAAGGCCCTATGTCTCGTGGTGAGGTGGTCAAGAAGCTCTGGGAATACATTAAGAAGCATGATCTCCAGAATCCTGCCAACAAGCGCAATATTCTTGCGGACGACAAGCTCAAGGCTGTCTTCGGTGGCAAGGGTGAAGTAACGATGTTCGAGATGACAAAGCTCGTCTCGGCACATTTGAAGTAAGCACGCCTCTGCGTAAGCACAAAGCGCCCCTCTCGGGGCGCTTTGTGTATTTGCACCGTACGACTGTTTGTGTACATACTACTCACTAGGAAAGCCGTCGTGGCTTAGCCGAACGCAGCCGGAGTGTTGCGAGGGAGAGAAACGATGCAAAGGCAATCATTCATACGCGTAATGCTAAGCGTAGGCGTTCTCCTCGGTCTCCTCAGCCTCGAGAGCGCTGCCGACAATGTTGCGCGACCCAACGAAGGGTTTCGCTTGGCTCCGCAAGCTGTGATCGCAGGTGCTGCCGGTCGGCCTCGCCTGTATGCGTACGAATATCGCGATGGAGACTTCGCGGGATTCATGGACATCGTGTACTTCGACTATCAGGGTAGTCGGTACCAGCAGCTGCGACAGAATCTGCTCTCGTTTCGGACGCTCCTCGTGACACCGCAGGACGCCCGCGGTGTCGTACGCATCATCGAGGCGAGTCCCGTCATGTCCGTTATGTACGAGTTCGTCGACGGGCCGCTTTTCGGCATCAAGGCGGACATGATCGGAAAGTGGCGGACAGCCGACATCTTCCGTCTCGACGGACGACCGACCGGAGGCACGTTCCACATTCGCTATCAAGGGCTCGTCGACACGGACGAAGGCGCGCACGCATTTCAGCAGAAGTGGATGAGTCCAAATCAGGACGGGCGCGTCTCGGTGCAGGAGTGCATAACGTTGGTGGACATGCATTTCCAGCTTCTCACGGCTGCCTGCAAGTACGATGTCGGCAAGCGCGTCACGCTTACGCGAATCAAATAAAGGGCGGTCATGCATGCCCGTATGGGAGAGCCCAGCTCACCGTACGGGCTCTTTCATTTCAATATAAAAAGCAAAGTCCCGGGCAGCTGCGCCGCCCGGGGCTCTCACGTGTTCGATCGCGGTTACGATTTGACCGCCTCCATCCTCGTGGCCACCGCCGCCGAGCATGCGCCGGCAAGCGAGTAGTCCAGATCCTTGCCGTCGGGCGCCTTCATGTGCTTGCGCAGCACCGACTCGCGGTTGTGGCCGGCGCCCTTCATCTCGGCGACGGCAGCAGGCATCGTCATGAACGCGTCCGCGCAGGCGGATGCGCGCACCTCCAGGCGGCCCGCCTCCGTGCCTTGGGCGACACGCTCGGCGACAGTGCCGGGCGACTTCCACCCGTACATCGCCAGACCGGCCCACATGACGAGCACGCCGATGGCGAATGGGATAGCGAAGCCTTTCACTTTCTCGTACGAAGTCTTGGCTGCCATTTGGCACCTCCATAGCGAAGGGGAAATTCCGCTCGCTCATGAAAGCGTAGCACTTACGATAAATATAGATAGGCACGGGGTATCCTGCATGCAAAAGACGCCTCGCTTGGGGCGAGGCGTCCGCATGTCTGAAGTATGCAATCAGACGGGTCCTGTCGTGTAGCCGATGTCTGCGCACAACCCCACGATGGACACCGCATGCGTCCAGTGACCTTGTCGCGCCCGTGCTGCGCGCTCAGTGACCTTCACCGAGTAGCACGGAATGACGTAGTCCGGAAAGAGGCTCTGGCAATGCGCGACGAGCGCATCGCGGTCTGTGATTTCGATTTCCGCGTTCCAAGCGGTCGACACGGTGCCATCTCGTGCACGAAATTGAACGGCCATTTCAAGAGCGTCCTTCGGCGCATAGACCTACCATCATCGAAGCAGATGCACCGTCAAAAGGCGACAGGGGATAGCGCGCTTAGCGGTTGTGGCGCATCGTGTCGATGGCCCACGTGTATTCAATGATGAGGAAGGGAATCCAGTGATATTCCCCGACGTATGCAAGATAGAAACCGCCCACAACGACGGCCAACGTATTGATGATGAAAAAAGCGATATCAAACGCCTCCTCGTGCCGCGATGTCGGTTCGTTGTTGGTGATGTAGAGCAGGAATCGCTTGAGACCCATATGCACCACAGTATACTCGCGCGCCATGCGCGCGTGAAGAGGGGGACAGAGGGACACGTTCGGAAGAGGATGCCAACAAATAGCCCTCGACGAGGCTCGCACAAGGGGGCGCTTTTCTGGTACAATGACTCTCACTTATGCGTCGCGACTCCGATGCGCACCCCCGATGGATACAGGGGCTACCTCAATCGAGGATGGTCTACCCTAAGTCGATTACCCATCGCATCCGTTATTACCTTTGGCTCGCTTTGGGCCCCTATCATAAGCACGTCCGCAACGGGGCGATCAAGCTCAAAGTCATCAAGAATTACGGCCGGCAACCCTTTTTGCTCGGTATCATCGCACCGCACGTAAGCATTGAGGATCTCGTCACGCGACTCGTGAGTCACGGATATGCGTATCACCGCGTGGCGTGGGAAGACGACGGTGAGATAGTGAGTCTCCGCCACGTGAAGGATTTCATCTTCCAGTACCATGTCCGCGTATTTGAAGATAGAGAAGTGCGTGCACACTACGAATACACCCCCGAGTGCTACCCGCTCGCGCACCTGATGAACACCGGATTCGAAGCAAAGACAGATGAATTTCTTGCCATCATTGGCGACATGCTTGTGCCCGCGCAGGCAGACACGTCTGATTTCCGCTGGGAAATCCTACCGTTCGTCCAGAAGATTTGGAAGTAAACTGCGATACGCTCGCACGCACCCGCGGTCAATCCGCTACTGGCCCTTCCGTCTGACTATGCGGTATGCAGAGACGATGAGGACGATCGTACCGACGATTGAGGAGGCGAAGAGCGTGATGATGTTTGAAATGAGCACGATGCCTAGCGCATTCGCGCCAATGTAGCTCACACTCGCGACGAGCGGCATCGCGAGGAGACACAGATACTTGCCGCTCCGTGCCCGCTCATCGAATACCGCGAGAACGGTCGGCTGCGGCTCGATTGTTTCGCTTTTTCTATTCCGGTACAACAGTGCAAAGAGTAGCCCGAATGCAGCGATGAGGATGAGTGAAGCGAATTGCACGGTCGGGAAGGTGACCAAGAGGAAATAGAGCGCTGTCACCCCCAGGACGACTCCCGCCTCCCACCGCCCGGGCGTGAACGACGCGAGGCCTGTGCGCGATGTGACCCACAAAGCTCCGCCGAAGAGAATCGTCGTGAGAAAAGCGTGGACGATGAAAGCAGTAGGGGTCGAGAATAGTGGCGGCGTCTCGAGCGCCCACGCTACTGCCCAGATTCCCCAAAAGAGTCCCAAAAGCGACGCAAGACCAATCGTGTGCGCGTAGCTTCGCTGCACCATTGAACGATAGAGGAAATACCACCCGATGACGACCGAGATGAGTGCGTGCCATGCGACACCTGTCCAGATGATGGAGTAGGGGAGCGGGATGCCCGCAATACCGAAGAAGGTCATCGCATAGATTCCCTCGACAATCCAGCCGAATGCGACCCCTGCGAGGAACAGCGCGGAAAGTGTACGGACTTTGAAATACCCGATGGTGTAGAGAAAGAGATATGCGAATATCGAATAGAGTATCCACGCGATTACCAGAAAAAAGATTGCATCGTCTTGGCGGAGAAAGGACCAAAACATCCGCTCAGAATAGAAGAAAAGTGCATATCCGGTGGCAAGCGAGAGCGCGATTCGCTGCCAAAAGGTCATATGCACTGAGTATATCGCACGAGCGAGCGGCTTTTTTAGCGATGTGGACACCCTGCCCAACAACACGGCCTTCGCATACCGTCTGCGAGCTTTGAGAGCGATTTCTTGATGCGAATAGTCCTCGTGTCTTCCTTCTTGCCGGAGGTCACTCAGCAAATCCATTCGTTGCGAGCGAGCGGAGTGATATCTTCCCAGACCGCTTCCGCCTCGGGCGTGGGACTATTTAAATCAGACCAGTCACGGTATTTAGTGGAATCGCGGCGATTTTGAACTTCTTACTTCAGATCTCACTCGTAGCCGGGGAAAACGCAGTGATTACACTGCGCTCTCCCTCCGCAACTGCCCTTACCGATACTAATCAGGCTATCGGCCGGTTCACAGGATGCGTTCAGGGCTCTCGAGCGGGGGAGGATAAAGAAAGAAATCCATGTGTTGGAGTTTGTGTAAAACAGATCAGCTCCACCTACAGGCGTGCGCGGGCCTTCACAATATATTTGCGTGCAGTACCATGCACGATATGAAAACAATTCTCATCACCGGTGCTTCAAGCGGCATCGGGAAAGCGGTGGCGCTTCGCTTTGCGAGGGAGGATTCACGCCTCGTCCTCGTGGCACGAAGCACGGATGCACTTGAGTCGCTGAAAGCCGAATGCGCCCAAAAGGGCAGAGAGGTCATCGTCTTTAGTCTCGATGTCCGCGATCGCGCGGCGATCGAAGCAATGTTTGCGGCTCTCGCCGAGAAGGGCATTGCGGTGGACGTCCTCATCAACAATGCGGGCCTCGCGCTCGGCATGAACGACTTGAAGGACGGCGATCCCGATGACTGGGATACGATGATTGATACCAACGTCAAAGGCCTCCTCTATATGACACGCGCTGCGCTCCGCGGTATGAGCGAGCGCGACAGTGGGCACATTGTAAACGTAGGCTCGATTGCAGGCACGGCAGCGTATGCAAAAGGTGCAGTGTACTGCGCGACGAAGGCTGCGGTGCGCTTCATTAGCGATGCGCTGCGGCAGGAGGTCGTGGCGAGCGGCATTCGCGTGACCAACGTCCAGCCGGGGATGGTCGAGACGAATTTTAGCAAGGTGCGCTTCAAGGGCGATGAAGCCAAGGCGGACGACGTATACAAAGGGATCGACGCTCTGACCCCCGATGATATCGCTGAGACGATTGCCTATGTGGTCCTCTCACCGGCCAATGTGCAGGTGAGTGAGGTCACGGTCATGCCAGCTCATCAAGCGGGACCCGGTGTCGTCCACCGGAGCACCTAAGCATTGCTTTCTAAACGCTAACCGATGTGCTTTGCCGAGTAGACGATGTAAGCACGTACTTTTAGAAAATGAGTGAGAGTACCCACGAGACGAGCCAGACGATGATTGCATAGCCGATCATTGCGAATATCGCCGCGATATCGAGGACGAAGCCGCCGAGCATCAGATTCGGGAAAGCGCCGACGAACGGACCCATGAGACTGCCGGTCACCGCGTATACCCACGCAACGAAGGGAGCGGATGCGTTTGCACCGAGGAGTTCAAGGACGATGCGAAGTGCGAGCAAGAATTCGATGAGGCCGATAACGGCACCGGCTGCCTTCGATACCATCGTGGACGGATAATACGGCGAATAGGTCGGCCGCTCATATACAAGTTGTGTCATGTAGCCAAGCGTACTCGCCGTGGGTGGAGGTGCGATGAAGTCATCGTCCTGCATTGGACACGTTAGCAAGTGAAATTGAAGTGTTGCGGTTTGTATAAAAGACGAAACCCTGCAGGTATGGACCCTGCAGGGCACCGGAAATACCGGATTTAGTTCGGGGCCTTACGCCGGGTGCCTGCGAAGATTGCGAGCACCGACTGGCGATTCGGGCGCCGGGCGCGTGGCAGCGTAGTGACGCACGATCGACACGGTGAGGAAGATCCCACCGATGCAGGCCAGGATGACCAGACCCACGACGATCACGACGCCGAGGAGTGCCAGCTTGCCCTTCGCATCGTCGCTGTCGCCACCGCCGCTGAACAGATCGCCCACGCCTTCGAGTGCGTTGCCGAAGCCACTGAACGCCTCGTAGGTGTTGTGGGCCTGCGCGTAGGTATTCCAGGCGGCGATACCGATGCTCGGCAGATCGCGCCGTTTCCACGCTTCGACCAGCGAGTCGATCCAGATCATCATGCCGGAGAAGAGCACGCCGGGAATGATGATCAGATACCCGAGGCTGAAGCCGCCGTTGATATGCCGCTCCGTGAGGATCAGCGGATCGCCGGGTTCGAGGAACGCGAACTGCGCGTAGTAGGCGCCGATCAGCAGCACCACCAGCAGGCACCAGGTGAACCCGGAGGCGGACATGATGCCGCCCATCCAGGTCATGAATCGCTGCCAGCCGCCGATCTGCTTGGTCTCGACCCACACAAGGCCGACGGTGCGCGCATTCCACCACGAAATGCCGAAGTTCAGCAGCCAGACGAGGCCGATGATGATCCAGGGGATCTTATCCAAGTGAGGTCTCCTTAGGTTAGCGACAGAGTATGTCAAAGGATTTCAGGCCGTCGCAAGCACCTGAGTCCAGTACAAAACGGATTATATTATAGGACTCGAAAGATTATATGTCAAACCAAGCTCTGCTCGCCCGACGAGTTCTAAACTGTGGATTGGCCACGTTAGCAAGAGAGGTTGCAGTGGTGCGGTTTGTATAAAAAGAGGAAACCCGCGCTCGGCGGGTTTCAGTTGGTCGGGGGAGAGATTTCAGGTCGCTGCTGGATTTCAGAGTTTGCTGGCGAGGAACTCGCCAAACGTGCGCATATCTTCTCGACGCTGGTCGAGGATCTTCTGCCTGACGGGGTCGAGCAATTCGCAAGGGAGCATTCGAAGTGCCTCTGCTCCGTTGCATTCGAGCCAGTAGCCCGGTGGTGCCACGAGGCGCTTGGCGCGCACCGCGATGTACTCGTCGACCACCTGGTCGTCGGACTTAGCCAACGGGTCCCACTGGGGAGTCGCTCGTAGTTCGCGGTCTCCGGTGAGGGAGTGCCTCGACCAGAATGAGCCAAGCAGGGTGGTGAGTTGACCCACTTCGTAGTGGATTCTCTTCACGTGCGCGAGAATCGCCGGTCTGAATCGCTTGAGCGATACGCCACGCGACGGATTTTTCCTGTGCTGCTCGCTGAGCACGCGATCAATCTCGCCCGTGAACGCCGGCTCGAAACGCACCCAGGGATAGAGGTTGCTTTCAAGATGACCGCCGCAGCTGTTTTGCGTAGGGAATCCGTGTGCGACGAGCGCGATCACCACCGGACGGATGTGCTCCTCGATTCCGATATCAACGAATGTCTCCTTGTT
>CAYGFN010000031.1:0-9024 GCA_964349145.1 uncultured Candidatus Saccharibacteria bacterium | reverse complement strand
ATGAAATCACAGTTTCTCGAATATCTCGAGATTGAAAAAGGGCGCGGCGTGAAGACAGTCGAGAATTATGATCGCTACCTGAATCGTTTTTTCAGTTTTGCAAAAGTAAAAGCACCGTCGCAGATTACCGAGCAGATGGTGCGTGAATTTCGTATCAATTTGAATCGTTCATCCGGGGTCTCCGGTACAATGAAAAAGAACACACAGAATTATCACCTCATCGCACTGCGCGCCTTTCTCAAATTCTTGCGCAAGCGTGATATCGAAAGCTTGAATCCCGAGCGCATTGAGCTCGCCAAAGTCGGCGGGCGTGACCTCGACCTCATTTCCTCCAGCGAGTTGGATCGCTTGATGAAGGGGCCTTCAGGTGAGGAGCTGCCGGCGCTGCGTGACCGCGCGATTATGGAGCTTTTCTTCTCGACAGGACTGCGCGTGTCTGAGCTGTGTAATTTGAATCAGGATCTCGATCTCTCCCGCGATGAATTTTCAGTGCGCGGCAAGGGAGAGAAAGTGCGCGTCGTATTTCTCTCAGATGCAGCAAAAAAAGCGATTGCCGCGTACCTCAAGCGACGCGGTGATATGAGCGATGCTTTGTTTGTCAGCTACGGCAAAGGACAGCCGAAGACCAAAGATTTGCCGCGGCTCACTCCGCGCTCTGTCGAGCGCATGATTAAGCAGTACGCGACCAAAGCGGGAATCACACGCAAAGTCACGCCACACGTGATTCGCCATTCATTTGCCACGGACCTTTTGCAAAACGGCGCGGACCTCCGTAGCGTCCAGGCGCTATTGGGGCACGCAAACATTGCGACGACACAGGTGTACACGCACGTCACGGATAAACACTTAAGAGAAGTCCATAAGGCGTTCCACGGAAAACGAAGGAGTTAAGTGAGCGAAGCATGCCCCGTAGTCAGCTTTGCTGCACTACTGGGGTGCACAAAGCCTTTCACGGTAAACGTCGCGGTTGATTTCTATCGGGTGAAATTTTATTTAAGCGTAGAAAATTCACAGCAGTCTATTAGATACTGCGTGGCGAAAGTCGTTGCACGTCACGGAATTTTTGAATCGCTGCTGCAGTCGCCGAAGGAAGCACGGTGTGTCCCGGGTGAGATGCGACGCGTAAAATCCCGGGCTGTTTGTCGCCTTGCACTGCCGGTCCGAGGCTCCATTCGCCGCTTCCCTTCTCAGAAGGGTTCGCGAAAAGCGAGTAGTTTTCTCCGCGCAATATGTCTCCGATGTGTTCCATGGGTACACTCTACGCGCGCGATGATGGCTTTCGAATGAAACGCGATGTGTTGCACCACATCGTGATATGGTATTGCCATGAAGCTTGTCTCGTGGAATGTGAACGGCATCCGCGCGGTGCACAAAAAGGGTCTCTTCACGCAGTTTGTTCACGACCTTAAGCCGGATATTATTTGTTTGCAGGAAACCAAGGCTGAGCAGCATCAATCTGAAGTGGACTTGCCAGACTACACGGAGTACTGGCACTCTGCGCAGAAAAAAGGGTACAGTGGCACAGCGATTTTTACGAAAGATGAGCCGCTGAGCGTTAGAAACGGAATCCCCGCGGAGATTTTGGTGAAATACGATATGGCGGGCGACGAATATGGCGACCCGAATACCGAAGGCAGGGTGATTGCCGCCGAATATGAGAATTTCTTCGTGGCGACTGTCTATACACCCAACTCCAAGGATGATCTCAGTCGTGTCCCCCTCCGGCACACGCTCTGGGACCCTGCCTTCCTCGCCTACATGAAGCTGCTTGAAAGTGAAAAGCCTGTCATATTCTGCGGAGATTTGAATGTCGCCCATACGCCAGATGATTTGGCCAACCCGAAGCCCAACGAAGGCAAGAAGGGGTTCACTAAGGAGGAGCGAGAGGGCATTGATGCGATGATTAAGGCGGGATTCGTCGATACTTTCAGGCTTTTCACGCAAGGGAGTGGCCACTACAGCTGGTGGAGTCATTTCGGGAGCGCTCGTGAGCGCAACGTAGGGTGGCGCATTGACTACTTCTTCGTCAGTGCCGACCTCGCTCCCCTAGTCTCCCGTGCCCAGATCCACCCCAACATCTTTGGTTCCGACCACTGTCCTGTCTCTATAGAGCTCGATTTGTAGGTACAAACGGGATATTTCGATAAAGGACAGCGTGAGTCGGCGGCTGGACAGGGTTATCCACAATAACGTCCTTTACGATGTCCAATAGTGCGGTATTCTTATCAACGGTCGTTCCTTAATAACTCTCGTCCTACGGTTTAACGAGATACATATCATACAAAGGTCACTTTCACACATTCATTGTTACGGGCGCCTCTGTGTCCCGATTGAAGTAAAAAGTACCTGAAGATTTGTCTCGAGCTCTTTAAGTAGCACCCGACGAGTTAAACGAAAGTCGCCTGACGCAGGCGGTCCCAAGAAAAAGAACGGGGCCACCCCGTCAGGCGATTTTTTTATTTCGCATCCAATGCGAAATAAAAAAAGAGTGCATGGCAGACCCAGGGTCTGACAGGCCGATTTTATATACCAATGACAAGAAAATGAGTGTCGGTCAGGGCAGGCTCAGATCAGCCCATTCTTCAGCACATCCAATTCGAGCTGCCCGTAAGGTATGATTCCCCGTATGGAAACACTGAAATCCTTAAAAAATGTTCCCACGGCCGAGAAAGCCCCCGATCAAAGGTTAGAATCTTTATATACAGGGCAGGCCAAAGGAGAGCAGATAAATACCAGAAACATACTTTTTACTTACGAGGGAAGAAATATTGAGTGTGAAACGACGTATAATGTCGAATTTGCCCCTCAATATCCAGGAGACAAGCCGACGTTTGAGCTACAGTCGTTAATCATTAGCGACCCGAAGAGCGGGGAGCGCTTAGACGTAAGAGCAGTGCTCGGCGCGGATATGCGCACTCGTGTGAATTTTAGAAGGGAACCCAATATATTAGAGGGATATCCAATTGTTGATCCCATAGAAAATATATCCGGTCTCATGACATTGCTGCACGAAGCAAGTCACATCCATCAGTTTCAAGAAAATTGGTATAAGACTAGGGCTGAATGGGAGAATGCAGAGAGAAGTGGTCGCTTTAAAGGTCCCCTTCACGGCGCTCTCGTCTTTTTAGTCGATCACCACGTCCCCCTACCGAAGGAGCTCAAAGCTCTCAAAGAAATTCTTGACAACCTCCTGGCATCAATTCGTCGAGGAGAAGAGCTTAGATCAGAGGATCTAGATGCCTACTACGAACTGGATAAAGGGTCTCTATACAGCGTGGTCCGAGCATGGGAAGGCGAGGCTCCGCGGTTGTTTGATCTCGTATCAGAAAGAGACGCAAATTTACGAGCCCTTCAGCTCCTTAAAAAAATTGGAGATGAGCTACAAGTGCCCATGAATGCAGATATTTTGGGAGAGGCGGTGTCCCCCGAGGAAAAGAAGCAGTTTGATTACAGAGATGGTATGACAGCTAAGCGGCTGCTGGTGAGTTGGTTCGACACGTATAGAAAATTCTCCGGTACCAGCGGGTCACTCGGCAAGAATTTCCAAGATGTACAACGTTCCGTGGAGGTTTACGCAGAACAGCTTGATCCTGGTATTGGAGCTCGCTTGGAACATTACAGAAGTTCCAACATAAGCGATTGAAAACCACTTAACCCACGTGATGCTTTTGACGTAGCTTAGCAACTTCAGCCTCTTCGGTCTCCTCTTTTTTGTCTTTTCCGGCTTCTCCGAGAGCACGAAGCTCGTCTACGGGCAATTCGCCAAGTTCCCGCGCTCGTCTGGCGAGGTATTCCTCAGTATTCTTGCTTGGATCGTCAAGTACCTCTTCGAGAAGGGCATGGAGCATCCAGCCGAAACGAGGACCGGGCCGAAAGCCGAGGCGCATGAGCTTCACCCCGTCTATTTTCAGCATCGAGACAGATACGGGGTCACGAAGTGCCTCATCTACCATCGACATGTATTTACGCAGGCGGAAAGGGTGCTCTTTGGGGCGGCCTGTGCCGATGCGATCGCAGACGCGGAGGTTTAAAAGGTCGTTGATGTTCTCGCGACCCACGCGCGCAATGACGCGGCGCACTGCGGAGAGCGTCACGACGTCCGGGTCAGAGAAAAACATGTGCACTCGTACGAGGTTCGAGACCTTCTCGATGATTTCCTTCGGGAATTTTAGATCGGAGAGTATCTTTTTTGCCATCCTGCCGGAGACAACGTCGTGGCCGTGAAATGTCCAATCCTTCTTTTCATCAGACCACTGCCGTGTCGCCGGCTTGCCGATATCGTGCAAGAGCGCAGAGAGACGAATATCGAGCGACCAGCCCTTGTCAGCCGCGTGCTGGAGGCTTCTCATAAGGTGCTCGAATACGTCGTAGGAGTGTGCCTGATTTTGCGCACAGCCTATCCCCTCCTCCAATTCGGGGATGATGTGCTTCACGAGCCCGAGCTTTTGCGCGATGTAGAGCGCCTGCATCGGCCGCTCGCTCTCGAGAATGCGGATGAGTTCGTCGCGCACGCGCTCACGAGAAATCTTACCAAGCTGATCGGCATTCTCTGCGATTCCAGTGAGTGTCTCTGCGTCGATAGCAAAATCGAGCTCCGCGGCGATGCGGATAGCGCGAAGTGTGCGAAGCGCGTCTTCCTCGAAGCGTTTTTTGGCATCGCCCACTGCCTTAATCACTTTGCGCTGAATGTCTTCCTCTCCGCCGTGCTTGTCCACCATCTCTCCCGTAAGACAGTCATATGCGATGGCATTTATCGTAAAGTCGCGACGCTCAAGATCGTCCTCAAGATTGTCGCTAAACGTCACCTCGTCCGGGCGGCGCGCATCCGAGTACTTCCCTTCTATACGGAAAGGCGTAATCTCGATGACCTTGAGTTTGGGATTCTCGCTCTCGGTGACGACCCCCACAGTGCCAAAATCATTTTCGTAAAAGGTTTCGGGGAATAGTGCTTGAATCTGTTCCGGGCGAGCATTGGTAGTGATGTCCCAATCCTTCGGCTCGCGCCCGATCAAAAGATCACGCACGCAGCCGCCAACGAGCCACGCTTGGTATCCGGCCCCCTTCAAGCTCTCCGCAACCTTGCGGACAACATCGGGGACCGCGAGGGGAGCGGTTTTCATAGCATCATTGTAACAAGCTAACGAACTCTTCTTTGTGCTCCCGCCAGGATTCGAACCTGGAATAACAGTTCCGAAGACTGTCGTGATATCCGTTTCACTACGAGAGCATCCGCTAATAATACTCGGGATTACACTGTTCACTGAACTCAAAGAAACTCTGTGCGGATACGGGGAATCGAACCCCGATCTCCACCTTGGCAAGGTGGCGTTCTACCACTAAACCATATCCGCAATCATCCTCCCTACCCCGGACTCTAGAAATCTTTCAAGCGGATCGAATCGGCGACAGTATCATCCACCGAAGCCATATCCGCATTCGCTTAACCACGCGATTATACAGCACGTGGCCGTCTCGGCAATTATTTGGCTCGTCGAAGACTTTCTTGGACCTGCTGGAGCTTCTCCAAAATCTTCTGCGCATGAGGATTCACCGAGGAGACGACAGATTTCTGTGCGGGGGCCGCCGGTGTCTGCGGCTTTGCGGCCGGCATCGGAATCGGCATTGTCGTATGTGATATGAGCATCAATGGACCCCCTTTATTCTCGCGAAAGGCGCCGAGAAGTCCTGCGATTGCGATGATGAGGAGCGCAATCGGGACCCAGCTTGCCGCACGGCAGGCAGGAAGGAAGTACCAGAGACTTACGAGAAGGATAAGTGGCACGAGAATCATTGCCACGGGCGCAGCCGGGTTGTCTCTTATGACGGGGCGTTTCGAGAGCGCTGCGAACACGGCAAGTGCCGCGTACGCAATGATGAGGACAAGCCACAGCCAGAATGCCCCGCTTCCATCGCAGAACCCTCTTGCGGCACTTGTGACTGGCGCCGTGCTCGTCGTCGACGCAACTGGCGTCGGAGCAGCAGCCGATCCCGTACTCGAACTCCCCTGCGCACTCGATCCCACCGTCGCGACCCCAACAGCGGGAGTCACGGTCGGTATCGTAGGATACGACGCATCAGGTAGTACAAAGAATGAAACTGTCGAGGCGCAGAGAATGCCGCCCTTGGTCGAGAGTAGGGTCAGCGAGACTGATATCCCCTGCCCTACTACCAAAGAGTCGTTGTCAGTGTGAATCTTCAACTGGCCGTTGCTAGCGAGCGATCGGGTCATGTAGCGAAACGGAAGCACGGTGGTCCCAACTGCGCCTCCAATAGCTACGTACGATGTGTCTGCGGTGAGCACATCAAAAGAGTGCAGTGAACCATCGTATACGTACGCCGTGACCGATGATACGGACATTGCCGCGCATGTCTGGCTACCCACGGGGAGCAACTGGGCAGTCTTTATAGAGACTTGTGAAGTAGCAGCTGCTGCAAACGAAGGAAGAATCGCGAATACCGCGAAAAGTACGATGCTGGCGTAAGCGAGTCGACCTGCCGAAGTAGTCATAAAGTAGACACACGCTAGTACACTGAGGGGGCCGCGTCAAACGCATTTTTCAATCCGCATTCATTCCCCAGAATGTCAAGAATATCGCTTAAATACTGGATAATTTGGACTTTCTAAAGGACAGAGAATGAAGAAATATCTGCTGATACAAAAATCTCGAAATCGCCTAGAAAATGGCCGTGTGAGGCCACTGTGGACAACCCTGTGGAGAAGTGGATAACGGACACTTGCGAAACGGCGATACATGTCCATTTTTGCGGTAAATGAGGCTCAACAGAGCCATATTCTAATCGCCCTTCATGGACGCTTCATTTCTGGGCTAAACAGTCGCAATTATGTTACTTAGTAACATAATTGCACATTGTTTCGCGTGAAAGCAGCTATAATTCAGATATGGGGAGGCGAGATACGGGCATGATAGGTGAAGAAGTTGCGGCAGAGTATCTAGAGCGCCTCGGATACCGAATACTGGAAAGAAACTACCTGCGGCCATGGGGAGAGATCGATATTGTCGCTACAAAGAACGACATCGTGCACTTCGTAGAGGTAAAGGCGATTTCACGTGAAAACCGGAGTGACATTTCACGTGAAATGAGCCACCAGCCAGAGGACTTAGTGGACGTCCGAAAGCTACGAAAGGTTGCCCGCACAGCCGAGATGTACATGGCCTCGAAACGGGACACGAGAGAGTATCAGGTGGACGTCGTAGGGGTCATATTGGATCAGCAGCGCCGCGTGGCGCACTGTAGGCTGACGGAGCAAGCCATTGACGAGTTATAAAGGACAATTGTGTCCTATACGGTGTCTTTTAGCGTAGGAGCCCGTATCTTGGCCGGCAGAGACGCTAAGCGCCCATTGTCGGAGTGTTATGTGAGTCTATCTACCTGTACTTTTTCGGGGCGCCGAGAATCGAACTCGGTCTATCTGCTCCCAAAGCAGACGTACTACCGGTATACTACGCCCCGAAAAAAAACAGGTTCCGAAGTGCCAAATACGGTACTCCAAACCACAGTGCTGCGAATCCTACCATGAGACTGAACTTAATGCTTTAGATTCTCGAGCAAAAGCGCGGTAAGTTCGGGCGCTTCGCTCAGAGTAAATTCGGAAACACGGAAGCTTGGGTCGGCATCGAGTACGGCGTCAAGGTTGATGCCGAGCTGTGTTTTCAAATCGCGGTCTATGTAGCTGAGTGTAATCGCGTGTAGATCGCGGTCATCGGTCGTGGCTCCTTCGCTCATTGTTGTAATGAGGCCAACCACATACCCCCATGCGTTAATGACGCCTCCGCCAGATGAGCCGCTCTGTGCGGCCATGGAGCCCCCAAGAGAAAGCGCGTCCACCAGTGATTTTGTAAAAGTGAGCATATTTTGCACGATAGTAGGGGAGCTCACCGCATAGAGATTGCTGGTGGCAGCGAGTGCACCGAGAAATTCGGCAGGATAGCTCACCGTCAGCACTGAATCGTCAACAAAGGCAATTCCTTCGCGGGTATCATAGGGCACAGACGGGAATGTGGCGGGAAGAGGGGTTTCATTGACTGATTCCGCTATCCATAGAAGCGCGTAATCATGCTCGCCAGTGCCTTCTACGTGAGATACGGTCAATTCTGAGGCATGTTTGCTTACCCATGCCCTCGGTATATAGAGTACGCGAGGAATCCATGCTGACTCAGCTGGGGAGCCAGTGCGAATGACGCACTCCAGATTGACTTTTTTACTCTGCGAGAGCAAAACATACTGGGCAACGTGCGCGTTGGTCAGGATGACCCCACGCGAGTCTATGATGATGCCACTTCCGGAAATGGGACGAATAAAACCGGAGGTTGCAGTACACAGAATGTTCACGAGCGCAGCTCGCGAGCGCTGGTTTACGACATTCGAAGGCAGGGGAGTGCTCGGATAGGGGGTTTTTATGCGCACTATTCGATTCGGACTCGCAGGAATCGTTGGTGTCTCTATTTTGGCTTCAACCTTAGGTATTATAGCTTTTGTGCTCGTTGCGACAGGCTTCGAAATTGGCGCCGTCGAGGTCGCGCCCGTCGTGGTGGCGATTACCGCAACGTTCGCTGCTGCGGGAAGTGAGTCTTTTGCAACGTATGTGACGACTTGTGCGGAGTCGTGGCGTGCAGTGAAGCTGATGCCGAGTGCGATGATCGCAACAAGCAGCAGTTGGAGGACTAGGGGGTTCGAGGGTTTCTGCATGTGCGGGATGGGGGAATCGAACCCCCGACCTAAGTTTGGAAAACTCATGTTTTACCACTAAACTAATCCCGCTTTTGTGTGCTTCACGTGATTCGACAGGCAAGCCTGCAAAACTCCGCGCAGCTTCGTTACTTTACCTTATGAGATGTAGCAACACAAAACCGCCTTCCGGCGGTTTTGTGTTCTCGAGATTCCTGCCTGCCGGCAGGCATGGTGCACGCGACGAGGATAGCGTCTAGCGAGCCGAGCGAGATGAAAACTTTTTCATTTCCAAGGCGAGCGCGGACGGAAAGTACCAAGACTTTACTTAATTGC